>WQVV01000039.1 GCA_009785665.1 Defluviitaleaceae bacterium | reverse complement strand
AGGAAGTACTTGAGCTAATAAGGAAAGAAATCAGAACGCTGAAAAAGGTAATATCCACTAATTAGCCACTGTTGCCTTGATTTAATTTATACCTTGACCCACTATGGGAAGTGCATAAGGGGCTTGACAGCCCTCTAGCACAATTGCAAGCCGCAAACCTATACGTATTTACCATGCACAACCCAATCATGTGGAATGACCCTTCGGGGCTGGTTGCAGAGAAGGCAATTGCGACAAAAACAGCGACGGTTGCGCTATTGATGATTGCAGCGTTTGCAACAATAGCGTATTGGTCTGCAACTCCAGCGGGGCAAGACGCACTAACACAAATGAGTATAGCAATGGGTCATGCATTTGATGATGCAACGGGTAACATAGGTGCAATCTTTTCTAATGCAGACAACGCCCGTTCCACAGTAACCTCTTTTGTAGATTCAATTATCAAGGATTATCAAAGAGGGCCTACGTCTGGACACTCTGTTTATGTTCTCATTGATTCCAGCAGTAAAGTTCGCTATGTCGGAAGGACAAATAATGTAGCGCGAAGAGAAAGAGCGCATCAAAGACCGTTATCCCCAACTAGGCATTATAGTATGGTTATTGTTAAGACAGAACTTAGCCGAGAGTCTGCCCGAGCATGGGAACAAATGTTGATAGGCTCATTTACTTTGAGTGCCTTGGATAACGCAAGAAACGAGATAGCTGCTGGGAATATAATTGGTTTCTCAAGCGAGCTTGACCGAGCTTTTGGCATAGCGTCAAGCGGCGGAAATATATTTACAGCCATAGACGATTTTAATGCTTGGTTGTTTTGATAAGGGAGAGTATCATGGGTGCATGGGGAACAGCTATTTTTTCAGATGATTATGCCTGTGACATAAGGGATAGCTATGTAGAGCAAATCGCAAAAGGAAAAACAAGCGAGGAAGCGACAGCAATTGTAAAAAATACACTTTTTCCAGCAGACCTAAATGACGATGAATTGCCTGTTTTTTGGATGTCGCTTGCTGTAACGCAATGGAAAAAAGGACGGCTCTTGCAAGAAGTCAAAGATTCGGCAATAGCTGTTATTGAAAGTGGACGAGATTTACTTCGTTGGGAATCTGCATCGAAAAAAGATATAGAAAAGAGACGGAATGAACTGGAGAAAGCAAAGCAACTTTTGCTTTCTCCAATGCCTCCTGCCAAGAAAATTCCCATACCATCTTGGATGAAAGATGACCCTTGGAAGCTTGGAGACCTTATTTCCTATAAGATTATCGGAAAGGGTATCGAATATTCTGAGTATATCGGAAAATATATTGTGCTAAGAGTCGCTGAAACAGGGACACTTCAAGAAGGAGGAGCAAAAAGAAATTTTTATGCCGTTTATTGTTGGTGTGGCAATGGGATTCCAGAGGATTTAACTGACATTAAAGCAAAGAGATATATTAAACTCCGCGAAGGCAATAAGTACTATTTCAACAGACAATATATTTCGCTTGAAAAACGGGATATAAAAGAACACGAAATGAAGGTATTGGAGAGCGATTCCAATTTTAACCTTGATGATGATGAGGGTTTGAAAGATGGGAAATGTTATGGTGGACTTAGCGGTTCAACCGTATTTGATATTGACATTTCACAGGCACTTCATAATGCAGGACAAAAGGGATAATTCACCTAAAGTTGTTGCGGAGACATTCTGATTGATGATTTTTGAACAAGGTTTGTGGCGCATTGCCATGGCACACAAATTAATTCATGCTGACAGAGCAATGAGAGGTGCAACAATTGATACTCGTTTAACAATAAGGTATTCGCATGTAGTGGGTGTTCAACATTTTGGGCCAATAGGAAGAAACATAACAGTAACTAAAACTGTTACGCTTGAGGAATTAGCGACAATCAAATTCGGAGTTACTCGTGGTGGAATTACCGAAAATATGATAAGAGATGAACAAGGCTTGCCGCGGAGGTTTAATTACTAATGCGGCGGCGATATGTTAAAGGGCTTGTGGTATTTTTCTTGCTTGTAGTTGTGAGTATTGCCTTTGCAGTTTACCAGCAACGTGAGATAGATATGCAGAAAGATGACATATTTATGATAATGGCACTGTTTCCCCAAAATACTCCAGATTGGACATTTTATTTTGTCCTAAAAAACGACGGAACATTAGTAAGTTCTTACGGACGCAGTCGAAGGACTTGGTTGCGCATACAAAATTTAGAAACTGGTGTGGGGCGACATGTAAACTTATATAGGCGCAACTTTATGAAGTCGGTTGAAGAAAGTACAACAGTAGTATTAGACTATCAAGCGTTTCGGAATCTCGCTTACCTCGTTGAAATATCCATTCACGAATTTCCGACTGAAGACCCTCGTATTACCCTTGGAGGCTGGAACGCTGCATTCCTGTATAACGAGAAATCTTTTGAAGTGGATGCGAAATATGCTGTCCACTCTGATATTATTCGCCCCATTTTTGACGAAATTCTTCAATTGTCTCAACTGCCGTCATTAAAACGACATGGCTGGTGGCTTGAGACGTGGAGTGAAACGGAAAATCCCTCCTCGTCTTAATCCCCAAAAAACAGCGATTCGCAGGGATGCCGATTCATTCGCACCAATGCCTGTTGGTGCGATAGCGTCATGAAATTCGGAAAAATCCCGTTTTTCAGATTCTATCGCCACACACAGGCATCATCATAGCGGGTTTAGGCGTAGTACGTTGATTATTGGTGTCCCGTCCACCAATTTCAATCATCCCATTTTGGAGGCGTACTACACGGAAAAACCATAAACGGAGCAATATTTTCCCAAACACAAGTTTATGTTGAAACATCAAAAGGGACGGTTCTTGTGACAACATAAAAGTGTCAGCAGAACCGTCCATTTTGACATATGTCAGATTTGGCTAAAAGAGGTGGTGGAAGATAAAAAACAGTACAGAAAAAATTACATAATAATTCCAGCGCGTTTTTCTGCTACATCCCATGCTAGATTGCTTAGGAAGCGGTTTATGTAGGTTGCCTTGTCTGTTCCGTAGTCTAGGAAGTATGCGTGTTCGTACATGTCAAGGACTATTATTGGGAAGGCCGTGGCTATTTGACCCTCGTCATGGGTGTCTAATAAGATGTTGCGGCAGGTGGCGGTGCGTTGTTCGTAGGCTAGAATGCACCAACCGCGTGCCGAGGTTGCACAGGCCGTGAAATCTTCGCGCCATTTGTCTATGCCGCCAAAGTATCGTTCTGCTAGGCGTTGCATTTTTTTTTGTGGTTCGGCGGCTTCGCTTCCTAGGCTCTGGAAGTATAGTTCGTGTAGTATGATACCGTTTATCGCATAAGTTTCGGTTTTTTTCCAGCCGCGAAAATGCCCACCAGATGCATTCGCAGTGGAATACTCTGGTTGAGTGGCTAGGGTTTTATCGGTTAGGTTTGTCATGGTAACGTAGCCATTGTACAGCGTAATGTGGTCGTCGAATTGCTTGCGGCTTACCACAGATGTGTTGTGTGTGAATGGCATTGCCTTTACTTCCATAAAAAATCTCCTTCCGCATTTATAAAATCTGCGTCGGGATATTATATTATCAAAACAAAAAATTGGTGCGTGTATATAGCAAACGACTTTCAAAATCATGCCATTTCGGTAGCGGGAACACGCCCTAAGGATTGTAATTACTACCATTTAAAATAAACTTGTACAGCGTGTCGTAAGCAGAATCATCACTAGCGTCAAAGGCTTGTTGTTGCCGTAATGCCCGTGGTAACTCGTTTACGCTCATGCCTTGATACAATACAAACACTTGGGCGTTTGATTTTACGTTGCTCCTAATGTCATTAAGAAAGCCGTTCCACTCGTACCTAACCCATCGGGAATCCAGATTATCACGACTACACCCAACAGCAATCAGAAATTGGGAAGAGTCCAACGCATCATCAATTGCTTTGGTGTAGTCGGCTGTACCAATCGCCTCAAGTTCGATATTGCTGAAAAAGACGTTTAATCCTTTGGCTGATAGGTAGTTATAGCATTTCTCGGCAATTTTGCTATCAAGTGTCTGGTTTCCGTCAGAATCGCTATTTTTGAATGAAATGAAAATATCGTACTCGCGCTTTCTTTGCGAAGCAACCCTTTCCTTTTCCGCAATAAAAAGCCGCAATTCCTCTAACCGTTGTGCAGAGTAAGGATTATTGCGGCACGAAACATTAGCCGATTCAAGCATCTCCAAATTGGGAATGCCTTTCATAATTTCATATATACAGTCAAAACAACCGCCTTGGTCTATAAGCCACATATACAGATGAAAATTGGACAACCCAGATGACATTGCTTCCATAACAGGTGCTTGCACTTCCAGATACTTTCCAACAGAAAAACCATAATCGCCACCTTCATCATAAAAATAAAGCTGTAGATTATGGCATGTTTTGCATATGTTTATTGTTTGCGTATCATCTTCCGCCAAGTCATAATAATTGTTATTCATACAGCGTAACACCATCCCTTTTGATGTGATAGTAGGCGGAATCAAGGCGTGTACTGTTTGCTAATCCCACTCCCTTGAAAAACTTGAAATAACAAATAAATTATCCCATGCTTATTTATAATTTGCAATAAAAAACGAAATAACCTTTTGATTATTTCGTTTTGCGGAAAAGCAGGCGTTTCTCTCTTGATAAAATTTTATGAACGCAAATCTCACATTAATCCTAAATCAGGATGCCATAAAACACAACTGCAAGTAGTGACAACTAGCGCAGCCACAAACAGTACCATTGCCCAAAAAAGAATACACCCCACACCTCGCTTGATGGACTCTAAACATCCTTTCCCGCCAGAAGAACTGCTTTGCACCGACCCCGATTGATGTCTCTTCAATTCCTGTATAGCTTTTTCATTTCCATTTTGCGCCGCTCTTTCAAGCCAGTAGAAATGCTTCTCGAAATCTCCTCCGAGTTCGTAATATTCAAACATATGAACTTGCGCGCTCACATGGTCAAGTTCTGCCGCTTTTTCCATCCATATTAATGATTCAGCATAAATATCAACATCATTGCCCTTGTTTTCAGCTTCTTCGTCATAAGCCATAGCTAATTCATACATTGCAGTACTATCACCCAAGCGCGCTCGCGCCAACAAAGCATCATTCATAACATACCCACCCCTATCTGTTTAATAGTAAATTAATGGCTTCCAGCATCTTTTGAATTTCTTCTTGCGTCACGTTTAGAATTTGCCCCATAGAAACGGCTTTATTTATGCACTCTTTGGCTTTGATGTATTCGTCGTTTACGAAGTGTACACAGCCTAGGCGGTATGTGCCTGTGGGGTCGTTTCTTTCGGCGGCTTTTTCAAACCATTGTTTTGCTGCTGTGAAATCTTTGTTGACACCTGCGCCCGAAAGATAGGCTTCGCCAAGGGACACCATTGCACGCACATTACCACGCTCTGCCGCTTGTTTGTTTTCCTTCGCGGTTGAGATAAATTGTGCATATGTGCCTGCTGGGTAGCCGACGAATTGCTCTATTTCGCGTTGCGCGTTTTGGTCGCCATTGTTAGCGCGGGTAGTTAATTCGCTTATGCTCATCTTTTACGACTCCTTTGTTACATACTATCCAGTGCGTCCCGTAATGAGTCATATTGTCCCTTTGTGGATTCTATATTTCCTTCCAAAAGTTTTATATATTCGGGGTGATAGAATTGTGGGTCTTTTGATTCAAGCAATGCGGCTAGTTCTTTTTCTGCATATTCAAGCGAGAGTTTTATATACTCAAGCTTGGCAGGCCCATATTCTTCTTTGGGTCGTGGTCTGTCTCCCCAACCTCCGCGAAAACGCTCTTGGTAAGACTGGGCTATCGCGCCGTAATCTGCATGAGTAAGTTTTACTGGGCTGTCTTCGCTTTGCGCAAGTAGAACACCGCTTTCAATAAGGCGCATTCCTTCGCCAATATCGAAATATTTCTCGAACTCGTCTTTCTTGAATCCGTTTCGCTCGCCACACCACCAGTTATTATGAAGAACACCGCTTAACATTGTTCCAAGTACCACCTGCGCCCAACCATTTTTAAATTCATATGCAAGGCGCATCATTCCTACAAAATATTTTGTGCTGTTTGCAAACCCAAAATCAGCAGCACGATACACTATGGCTGTAAGGTTATATCCCGCTGTAAAGTTTCCAGCGTTCATTGCCTTTTGCCACCATTCAGCCGCTTTTGCAAAATCATTCTGTTGAAAATACGCTAAACCTACATTGTACATCTCGAACTTGTCAAATTCTTCGCCCGCTTCGGCTCTTGCGATTAGTTTTTCATTTTCCATTTGCGTTACCTCCATCTGCTTATGTTTAAAATCAAACTTTATACGAGTTTTTCGTTTTGTGCATTTTAAGACTGACCAGATATAATCTTACCTGGTGCATCAGATGCACAGTCTAGGCAGTATGCCCTCGTCTTGCTAAAAAAACCGCCTTCAGACTTAAATATTACGCATTTAGGGCAAATTCGAGCTTTGCATTCATAACAGACCATACCTAAATCGTAAAGTCTACGGGAACAATGTTTGCATATAGCATCCATGTATAGTTCACCCCCTATTTATTGCGACCTTCGTAATTGGCGCAATTCACCCAATTTGACGAAGACAGGCAGTAATTTTGAAAATTGTTACCATCGTGATATACGCCACTTATTCCGCATGTGCCGCCCGATGAGTTGGGGTTTTGTAGATATGGGCAGGTTTTATGCCGTTTTTGGGCGTTGGTGGAGTCAAACGCGGGGCATTTGCATGTACCCATTAGAATACTTTCGTGTTTCTTTGTGACTATCATAGAATCACGCTCCTTCTAGGATTTTCAAAAGGTGTACTTTATGCAAAAGCTCCTCTGGGATAACCAAGGAGCTTTTTGGGACTTCGTTTATAAAATTTTTTACAAAAATTTGTTGCACTTTGTAAAATTATTGTGTTATGATACCAAAAATTACAAATCCGTCAAAAGTACACATTTTGACGGATTATCAAATTTTCATTCACAGACGAAGTTCACGCAAACGCCTGTATAACGTGGTTTCAGAAAGCCCTGTTAGTTCTATTAACTCTTTTGTTTTTAGCTTTCCGTGTTTCCATTGCTTTGCTAAATCTACAAAGTTATCGGGCGGCTTTTTGGTGGGTCTGCCAAATTGTACACCCCTTGCTTTTGCTGAAGCTATGCCTTCGGCTTGGCGTTTTCGGATTGTTTCTCGTTCGTTTTGTGCTACATAACTCAACAAGTTTAAAATTAAATCGGCAATCAGTGTGCCAAGTAAATCTTTGCCTTTGCGAGTGTCTAGTAATGGCATGTCTAAAACTACAATGTCTATACCTTTTTCTTTTGTTAATACGCGCCACCAGTTTTTTATGTCTTCGTAATTGCGTCCCAGCCTGTCTATACTGCCCACATATAGCAGGTCGCCTTTCTTTAGTTTTCGTACTAATGCTTTCCATGCAGGGCGATTGAAGTCCTTGCCGCTTTGTTTATCTACAAATACTTGTTCCTTTGGAATGCTCAATTCTGTAATGGCATCTAGTTGCCTGTCTTCGTTTTGGCAGACATCAGACACGCGGCAGTATGCAAATGTTTTTATAGCTAAGACCCCCTCACTACAAAAACCCACCCTTTATACCGCGCTTACTAAGCAAATGAAGCAATTGCGCGTACACAAGGATAAAACTAAGCGAGATAATCGAAATGCTAACACTAACAGCCATAGCCGCAGGACGCGAAGCCAGTACAGGGCTACGAAAATCGAAGTAAGCCAAAATGGGCAAGGTCAAACGCGCAGGACTGCCAAGAAGAAACGGCACTTCAAACGCGCCGAACGCAAAAGCGAAAGTAATCAAAAACGCCGAAAGAATAGACGGCGCAAGCAAAGGCAAAGTGACTTGCCGTAGAATCTGAAAAGAGCTTGCCCCAAGATTTTCGGCAATTTTAATATACTGCTTATTCAGCCCACGAAGAACAGCAAACACAGTAAGAGTAACAAAAGGCACTTGCTTGTAAAGATAAACCGCCATAATACCAAAACCCCAGCGGTCAAAAATAAGAAGGGGAAAATCCAGCGCGCTGTCGATAATGCCTAAGTTATAGGCAAAGCGCGAGATTATCCCCGTTTGAAAAAAAATTTGAATTGCTAAAATCACAACTACAATGTGCGGAATCACAATAGGAATTTTGTAAAGTGTATACGAAATTTTATTACCCGCCTTGGTTTTATCAATGGCGAATGCAATAAGCACACCAAAAAACACCGACAAAACCGACGAAACAAAAGCAATATAAAAAGTATGCCGCAATGAACTTAAAAAACGTGCATTAGAAAACAAAGCGGCATAGTGCCGCAGGGAGACTTCATACATACCAAAAACAGGCATATACCCAAGGCTTTGAACAACAGCCTGAACAAGCCCCCCCACGAACACAAAAATCATAATGCATAAAAACGGTAGCACCAACAAATAAGGTTTTGCCGTGCGAAAGAATGCAGATTTCATGCTAGTGCATTAAAACATGTTCAATCCAAAGCCTATCAATGATGGGGATTTTGTAGGCTTGGACTTCTGGCAGGCGGTGGTCTTGTAGTTGTGCGGCGGTTAGGATTCCTGCGCCGTTGTCTATTGCGTTTAGCAATTCTAGTTGCTCGGGGTTAAGTCTGTTTACGTCGAACACGGGGAAATCTCCCCAGTTGCGAGCATCGTATTTTGTAATTTGAATTTCTGGGCTGATTATGTGGTTAATCAAACGCAATGCGGCCGAGCTATTTGGCGCGTTGAAAGGAATCGCCATGTAGTGGGTGTTCCCGATATTTCCGTTATCGAATACGAATGTTTGCGTAGTTTTGGGGAACTCGCCAGCCAGAATCATTTGTGCCACAAATAACGGCGTGTAGCTGATTGCCATTACTGCCAAACCATCTGCGAACATATCGTTTAGCATAGCGGTTGATGTTGGGTATGTTCTGCCTTCCTGCCATAGGTAGGGCTTTAGTTCAATCATGAAATCTAGTGCGGGGCGAATTATTTCGTAAATTGTGTCTTCGCAGTTGGGCGCGTCAAACAACGCCTCAAACCCTACGATTTCATAAATCAAGTTACGCACGAATGCACTTCCTGTGAAATCAGGCGGGGCTACATAGGTGAATCTGTTGGGGTTGGCGCGTGCCATTTCCATAAGTTCTTGCGCGTTTGTTGGGAATGAATCCAACACGGCGGTGTCACCTGCGAACACTAATTGCGCTCGACCGTAAGGCACTTGCATTCCGCCGATATGTGTTCCAAAGTCGTACAGATTATCTGGGTTGGTGGGGTCTAGGTATCTTGCAAAATTTTCGACTCTATGCGTAATCGGCCCATATAACAAACCCGCATTTAGCGCAGTGTAGAAATTCTCGCCATTTATCCAAACCACGTCAATGTCACCAGATGCGTTTGCTTGGCGTTCGCCGATTAGTTTGTTAAGAATGTCACCAATATCCATTGGTACGCGGTGCAGGGTAATTCCGTATTCCTCATAAAAACTGGGCGCGACTATGTTATCCAACCAGTTATTTGTAAAACTACTTCCACCCCAACCGTAGAATGTCACTGTTGTTCCGCGAAGTTCTTCCAACGGTACATCGCTGGAAGTTTGCGCGGTGTCGTCAGAACCACATGCAGTGAACACTGCAACCGATAGCATAAGTAAAATAACTGCAAATAAAAACTTTTTCATGATTAAACAGCCCCCATATATTTTTTTGTTGCCGAGAACATAAATACATGTAATCGGCTAAATGCGACTATGCCGCTTTGAGAAAGCAGTATATGACTCGTACACATGCTCCATGAATGCGTTGCTATCTTTGACTTGCGGCAAGCTTACTTTTTTCGGCGTACCGCCACCCAACAACATGCCTGTTTTCATGGATTCTGGAGTTGGCGAGATTTCCACAATGTTTTCGTCAAACATTTCTGGGAAGAGTAATGCCGCCGCCGCGTATACATCCCATTTATAAATGCCATCATTGCCGAAAACTTCATTTTCGCGCTTAAACCAATATATCCCGCTTTCGTGTAACCACCGTAAGAATGGCACGTCGCTAGTTTGTAATTGACCAAAACGCTCTGTTGTAAACAACGCGGCAAGGCAATTGTTGCCCGTTGCAATTTTTATAGATTTCCCCTTCGTAAGTACTTCATATGAAGCCTCACTGTTGCAGGAAAAATTCAGCTCGTCAAGCTGCTTTCCGCATATGATTAATGGTTCTGTGACACCCCCCATCAAAGATAAATCGCCAACTTGTTCAAAAAAATTCGCGTCCAACACAGACGCATGATACATATTAGTTAGCGAACCAATAGACAACACAGATATTTCCTCTGGGTACGTAGCAACCGCCGTTGCTAAAAATCGCGCCGCTTCATTTTTTGTAGGGTCAGTTTCATGCCCCTTATACACAGGAATATCCGCCAGCCCAATGCGTTTCATAAATTCAATCGTGTTGGGGTGAACAACCTCCAGCGTGTTATTCCCAAAAGTTGTGGTGATGCCTAGTAATTCGCAACACCCCGTACCCGCCGCGTAGATGATTGCTAAACCATCATCAAGGTCGCAACCGAAAACACCAAACGTGTTGTCACAGTCTATTATTAATTTTTTCACCAAGTAACCTCCTATGTTTTTTTCCGAATTATAACATAAATTATTGACCGTAGATTCTTAACCACGTTGGCGTTTTACCCGTCGTACTATTATTATCACAACTCCCGCCACGAATAATCCTGTCAGTATTATTGCTGCAAATATAGCAGCGGATAACCACAACGGGAACATTGGGCGTGCTTCGGGAAGAAATGTAGCCGGTGTGTTATTAATATCTGGAACGGGGTAGGCTCGCCATGCGTTAAAGGCTACTGTTCTCGCTTCGTTTTCGTTTATGGTTAAGTCAACGCGCATTTGGGATTGTATTCTGCCCTCGCTATCGCCTATTTGCAGTGTTTGAGCGGTGTTCCAATTTGAATTTGGGCGCGTTATTGATAGGGTGTAGTAGTATACATTTCCCAGCTGGGCAGTTGGGTCTGTGAACTCGAAAAGAATACGGTCGTAAAAATCCGTAAGTTCGCGGGTGTAGATTAGTTCGCCTTGGTCGCCGTGTTCCATGGATCGGTGAATTTGAAGGTCAACTCTTTCCCCCCATACGGAGATAAACCATGGGCGAATTACATATCTTAAAAGGATTCCGCCGTCTACCATTGGCACGGCGTAGAATCGCGTTGCTTCGCGAGCGTCTAGCTCCCACATGCGAAATCTTGTCATGTGGTGTGCGGTATCGCCTATATATAGCGTTATATCTTCTATTTGCGGTTGGCTTGCGTCTACTATGATTCTGTGATTGTGGAAGCGGGTTATATCGTGATAGGCTTCGTGGTATGGTCGCCCTGTGAAGTCTATGGAGTTTCGGCGTAGTCGCCCCGTGAAGTCTATGGAGTTTCGGCGTATTATTCCTGTGGGGTCAATTGTTAATTCTATCAAACCGTTTTCCAATTCGCGTTTTTGTAGGGAATAATACTCGCGAAGTTCCCAATCAATGCTATTGCTTTTTGGCGCAATGCGGCTACCGCTATGAACTGTATCAGTAAAACCAAACGGGAAAATGCTGAACGCCACAGGCCAAACAACACTTTCGTCAATAGTGGGGCTATCGAAGTACACGCTGTCCACCCAACCGCCGCTAAGACGCACCATCAACTCAATAAACTCTGGCGAGTGTTCGGGCAGAATAGCGGCGTTTTTGGGCGTGGTGGTTAATTCCAGCATAGGCCAGCAATCAAAGTCGCAGAGTTCAAAACCTAACAACGCACCTAATTCGTGTAGGGGGAAGTAAATATCGTCAACGTCTTTGATTACGTCAAATGCTATGGTTGTGGCGGGAGCGTCTGTGCCGTCTATGCCCAAGACAATCGTATGGAATGGGTCGGTGTAAAACCCTACACCACCAGCAAAGCCATATGAACCAAGTACCACATGCCTTTCATGAACGGGTCGCAATTCGTCGCCCATGGGTGTGTATGGCGTACCGCGCTGAATCCAGAAATCCCAGCGGTCGTCTGGCGGCGTGCTGATTTCAAATTGTACGGGTGTTCCGTTTAAAATATATGCAATATCGCCCAGCCTAAACGCAGGCATTGGCCCGTCGCCAAAGTACCCCCATATTTGAAATTCCGTGCCATCTACATAAATATTAGTGTACCCCGACCCAAAACCATGCGTTGCATATGCCATTGTTGGGAAGTTTAAAACCACAAAGATTGCTACCATAATCGAAATTATGCCACACCTAATTGTTCTTTTCATGGAAAATCCTCCGCTTCATTTTTTATGGCGGGTAAGGCACTAGGAAGCTGTTCGTTGCTGTTGTAGCAATAACACTACCGCAAGCCCTACGCCTACCACTACCACAAACCCCGCTACGACGACAACTGCTACAACTGCCAACCATACGAAACTCCTTTGCGAAGACGCAGGGTACGCTGTTATTGTCTCCGTAAGTTCATATATTGGTTCGGGGTTTGTATTTTCGTTATGTTCCTGCGAAGATTCGGGGTACTCGGGGTACGCTGTTATTGTTTCTGCAATTTCATATATTGGCTCGATATTTGTATTTTTGCTATTGTAATCGTTGTAGTGCGGTGTTGCCGTTTCGATTTCATTTTCGTTTTCGTCTCCGTATTCGGTTAGGTCAATGCGCATATAGATGCGGTCTTCGCTATAGTTCATTAGTGCCCCAAAGCCCCCTATTCGTAAGGTGTAGTAGTATACATTTCCTAGCTTGGCGGTTGGGTCTGTGAACTCGAAAAGAAAACGGTCGTAGAATCCTGTGAGTTGGTGGGTGTAGATTCTTTCGCCTCTGTCTCTGCTGCGTCGTGGGCTTTCTGTAGCGCGATAAATATTAAACTCTACGTCCAAGTCCCATACATGCGTTGAAAATGGTGCGATTACATATCTTACAACAATTCCGCCGTCTTCCAATGGCAGGGCGTAGTATCGCGATGCATTGCGTGCGCCTAGCTCCCACCTGCTTGGGAATCTTGTCATTTGAAACGCGGTATCGTCTATATATAGCGTTATCTCTTCTGTTTGCCTTGTGTCTACTATGATTCTGTGATTGTTGAAGCGGGTTATATCGTAAAGGGCTTCGTGATATGGTTGCCCTGTGAAGTCTGCGGCTCGCCGATGTATATTCCCTGTTGGGTCAATAGTTAGTTCTATCAGACCATTTTCCAATTCGCGTTTTTGTAAGGAATAAAACTCGCGAAGTTCCCAGTTGCGAATATAATTGTCTATTGGAGCAATGCGGCTACCGTCTTGAACGGTATCAGAAAAACCATGCGGTTCAATGCTGAACGCCACAGGCCAAACAACACTTTCGTCAATGGTAGGGCTGTCGAAGTGCGCGCTGTCCACCCAACTACCGCTAAGACGAATCATCAAATCAATAAATTCTGGTGAACGGTTGGGCAAAAAAACGGCATTTTCGTGCGTGAAAATTACTTCTGGCGTAGACCTATACCAGCTATCTTCACAGACTTCAAAACTTAGTTCAAACCCGAGCAACTCGCCCAACTTATGCATAGAGAAGAAAGTATCATCTGCATCTATGAATGCATTAAATGCTATGGTTGTGGCGGGAGTGTCTTCGCCGTCTATGCCTAGGATAATCGTTTGGAATGGGTCGGTGTAAAATCCCCCTCCTGCGTTAAAGCCAAATGAAGTCATATGCGCCATTCTATCGGGAATGGGTTGCATTTCGTCACCTGTGGGCGTGTACGGCGCACCGCGCTGAATCCAAAAATCCCAGCGGTCGTCTGGCGGGGTGAGTACTTCAAATTGCGCAGGTGTTCCGTTTAAAATATATGCAATATCGCCAAGCCTAAACGCGTGCATTGGGCCTGGGCCAGAGTCAAAAAACTCAAAGTACCCCCATACTTCAAATTCCACGCCATCAACATAAATGCTAGTGTACCCCGATGCAATACCATGCGTGGCATACGCCGTTGTTGGGAAGTTTAAAACTAAAAAAATTACTGCAATAGCCGCGATTGCTACATGCTTGATTGTTCTTTTCATAAATACCATCCGCCCTTTTTTATTTTTTTTGGCTCATACGTTGCCGTTTTTTCCATTGTACCACCATTATTGCAATCCATGTTACTAATCTTTCGGGATAATCAAAACTCGCCCTATTTGCACGTTGTTCGGGTTTGTTATGTTGTTTACAGTCATGACGCGTTGCAATGTAGTAATGTCAGCATTACCCAAATGTAGCTTTACAATATTCGCTAACGTATCCCCTTCAACTACTTCGTGAGTTACGTATGCAGTCACTGGGCGAGAAGGCAGCAGTCGTGCTTCCATTCTGGTGTTGTTGTAACTGCCATGCACTTCGCGCTGGTAAAGCTGGTGGTCGCGGAAAAATTCGGCGTAGGTTTCCATTTCATCTTCGTAGGGTAGAAGCAAAACTTGCCCGATAAACAAATCATTTCTGAATAAATCGTTTGCCTCTGCAATGCGCATGACAGCACCCACGTCAAACTCACCAAAATGTTGCCTTGCAATACGGGGTAGAGTGTCGCCAGCTACTACGATACGCGTTCTTTGGTAGAGAGGAAGCCGTGGGGCATATGGTTTTTCGCGGCTGCTCCAAAACCACTCGAATGTTTGCGAGTCGTTAAAGAAAAAAGGTCGCCATGTGGGATTAAACGTGTCTGATGTTTCTTCCAACTCCATGCCGTCGCTGGTGAATGTCACAATAAAATTTTGATAAACTCCAAAGCACATATTCTGCGCGATAATTTCGTCATAGTCGTTAAGGAAAAAGATTACATAAGGAAACGGAAACTGTCCTACTTCACGATACGCGCCATCTATAAAGCGATACATAACGCTTACACGCCCATCAAACGCAGAATTTAACGGCGTGAACATAATAATAATCTCTGGTATTCCGTCGCCAGTTAAATCCACCGAATCGTACCAGCGCGCTACATTCGGAAGACATGGATAACCGTCTTCGCAAAAGCGTTCGCGAACAAATGGTAAATCGGTCAATTCGTTTCCTTGGGCATCGAAAAACCTGCCATTATGTTCAAAGCCGCTCCATGGCGTACCCACACCGCTCCAGTAATATGTTTGCGGCTCGGCGGACATCGTCCATCGTTGTGTTTGAGGGTGTCGCGTATGAAACACTCCTGTTTCTAAGCAATGCCAGTTGTATCTATATCCAAACAAACTCCAAAAGTCACTAAGAAATTCTTTCGCAACCTCTCGCCCAAATGGGCTGATTTCATAAATAGGCTCGCGAATGATTGTAACTTCTTCCACGTTTTCTACTTCTTCAACGCTTGCAAATGTCACCATTTGAGGGGGTGTAAATTCCATTATTGCTTCCAATAGCTCGTAAGAGTAGGCAATTCTGTATTCGGTTGTTCTTATTCTTCCGCATGACACCATTGCAATTAGAACCAAAATTATTGTCGTCGCAAAAAATTTCAAATTTTTCATATTCCCACCTCTATAATTTTTATGGTATTATACATGACAAAAACTTATTTGTGTGCAAAAGTTGCAGATATGGTTTGACTTACGCCATATCCTAAAGTAAAATCGTATTTGACAAAATGAGGGAGGGCATTTATGAAGCGGATAATCAGTTTGATTTTGGCGGTTACATTATTGATAACCATATTGCCTACGGGCTTTTCGGTTAATGCCGTAACACCAATTCGGGTAACAGTTGATGGATTTATGGTGCATTTTTCAGACGTGCAACCAACTATCGTAGATGACCGCACACTTGTGCCAATACGCGGATTGTTTGAGCATTTGGGTTTTACGGTTTACTGGAATGAATCCGCCGAGACGGCAATGCTAACGCGCCCAGGGCAAGTAATATCTGTACGAATTGGCGACCCATTTTTTATGGTGAACGGAGTACAGCGTTTTCCAGACGTTCCGCCGCAGTTGATTAACGACAGATTTATGCTACCTCTACGCGCAATAGCGGAAGCCACAGAAACAGAAGTAAACTGGGACGAATTAACCCGAACAGTTCTAGTAAGCACGCAAGTTAGACCGCACCCACGTTCGGCGATTCTGCTACCCAACCGACGTTTAACAGATTCGGAAAGAGCCGCGTGGATAGCCGAATATTACGCAACAGGCGGCCCAGCAGTATACGAACGCGAGCTAATTCGCCTAATAAACGAAGTCCGTGTAGACCACGGATTACACACCGTTGAACTAAATTACACTCTATCCAAAGCCGCAAGAATACACGCGCAATTTCTAGCCGACCATAACTGGACAAATACGGATATTCCCATGCATAACGCAAATCCATATGGCGGGTCGTTCCAATTGGCAGAGACCTTTGGCTTCTTGGGCACAGGCTGGGCAAACGGAAGCCCTGGGCATGAAATAAGCGCGCAAGAACGCATTAACGCTTGGATGGCATCATCAATTCACCGCGACAATTTACTTAGTCCTCATGCAAATTATGTAGGGTTTGGGCTTGCAATTGGCGGGTCTCTTAACGGCAACGGATATTTAATAATGTCGTCAGCACGCCCAGCCCCTAGATATTCACGACTTCATAATTTCTACCCCGCGCCATTACATGTGCAAACACCCGCACCCGCATCAATGAACGCAGAAATGCCATCAGACAACCCACGCTATCTGCCATTTGCATACACAACATCTCTGATAGTCATACCCAACAGAAGATTAACCGACGCAGAACGCGCCGCATGGAGTTCCGAGTACAACGCAATGGGTGGAGCATCGGCTTTCGAGATGGAAGTAGTTCGTTTAGTAAACGAAACTCGCGCAAACCATAACCTAGCCGCATTAACCATCGACAGCAACCTAATGATGGCGGCAAGATTTTATTCGCAAACCATGTCAAACCTTGACACTACACTAGGGCATAACCATGGCCCATATGGCGGCTCTGGCGGAACAGCCGAAGCCTTCGGCGCAAGCTGGAACGCTTCAAATGGCTACTGGGGAAGATGGACACCTCAAGAGATTGTAACAGGCTGGATGAACTCCCCTGGACACCGCGCAAACCTACTTGGCGCGAATCTAAGATTTATTGGCTTTGGCTCGCAACTTGGCGGGCAGTGGGGCGTGTTCCACTACGCCCTAATGAGCAATAACCCAAGCAGACACGGGCATCAAATCGCTCCGACACCATCACCCGCGGGAAATCAACCGCAGGGGCAAACGTCAGAAGATGTCACCCTAACCGTCTCCGCAAATCCTCCAACTGGAACGACAATTCTGCCACGCCAACGCTTAAACTTCACCGCCACTTTATCAAATACTTCTAATAGCCCTATAAGCGTGGTTCTTC
Source organism: Defluviitaleaceae bacterium (assembly GCA_009785665.1). Classification (GTDB taxonomy): domain Bacteria; phylum Bacillota; class Clostridia; order Lachnospirales; family WQUN01; genus WQVC01. Next base: position 206 of record WQVV01000039.1, on the reverse strand, counting down.
ATAGTAATTTCGATACCCACCATGTTGTTCTGCTTCCCCCAAGAGAAACCCGTGTTGTTGTTTTGGAATACTCCGTGGCACTTGATGCAATTCGTGGTTCAACCCGCAATTTCAGAGTTTACGCCTCGTACCAAGGGCAAAATGTCATAATGTCAAACCCTGCTGGTTATTCATTTAGCTACACGGTTCAAACATCATAGGTTGCT
>WQVV01000038.1 GCA_009785665.1 Defluviitaleaceae bacterium | reverse complement strand
TTTTCAGAGCTTTCAGTTTCAGTTCGGCAAGATGAAAACGAGCAACGCATGAATGAATTTGAACGCGCCCGTCAAAACAGCCGTTATCGTGCGGAAAGCATTGAAGATGTTTCGGAAGAAGAAATGGTAATATCGCAGCACAATGGTTTCATAGATGTAACCGCATAGGAGGTGTGAGAAATGTCCAATGCAACATGGGGTGGTATCGGGGGTATTCCCCAGAATGAAATGAACTGGGCTACAACCACTCGCGAACCCAGCGGCGACCTTGACCGTACCGCGTTTTTGAATCTGTTAATCACGCAGTTGCGCTATCAAGACCCAATGAATCCAATGGACGACAGGGATTTCATTGCACAAATGGCACAGTTTTCTGCGTTGGAACAGATGATGAACCTAAATGCCACATTCGAGCGCACACAAGCATTTGGGATGATTGGTAAGGTTGTAGATGCAACATTTACATGTCCAACTTCTGGCGAAAGAATCGACATTGAAGCAGGGCTTGTAAAATCAGTAGTTCGCAGTGGTCAATCTGTTTACCTTGGAGTAGCTGGCGAAGGTGGACGCATCATAGATGTACCATTCGACGCTGTACGTGAAGTTTCCGAAGATTTCTTCCTTTCGCATCAGTTGCATGAAATATTTAGCCATATACAAGGTCAACGCGCTACAGATTTAATCGGCAAATATGTACAAGGTTTTGCGGTAATCGGCGATACTTTTGAGTTTGTAGAAGGTAGAGTAGATTCCATATCCATGCAAGATGATATAGCCATTTTGAGAATTGGTAATCGTGAACTTTTATTCCCACGCGATGTATTTGCCGCAATAGGGGAAGATGGAAGATTGCTAATTGGTTCGCCATACTTCACTCACGGTGGCGCAGACGGGACACTTACAGGTATTGATGTTGTCACCAACGGAAATAACAAGCGTCTGTATCTGCAATTTAGCAACGGAAGCCGCGTTCATGCGCAAATGATTACCCACGTAACAAGCGCGCTGACATACGTTGGTCACAGAATCACCAGCGGTGATGTTGTGAATGGATTAGTAGAATCCATTACAATGATTGGTGGCATTCCATTTGTAAACGCACGTAACGCAGACGGAGAACTCGTTCAAATTGATTTCCTTCGTTACATTGCAGAGCGTAATGGTGCAGAAGTAGACGAACCACCAGCCGATGACAGCGATACAGGGGACACAACGCCATGATTCACAACATGCACCTAGCGAAGGTGGGGGGCATTTCCGAAAGCATCCCGCGTAAGCAGGAGCAGGAAATTGCAAATCCAACCATTAATTTCCGCGATATACTTGGGAGTCAAATGGAAGCACCTGTTCAGTTTTCAAGACATGCGGCATTGCGCTTGAATGATAGAAACATCAATTTGACAGGCGAACAAATAAACCGCGTTGCAGACGGAATAGGCAAGGCTAATGAAAAAGGTATTCGCGATTCATTAGTGTTGGTTGATGATGTAGCCCTAGTGGTAAACATAAAAAGCCGCACAGTGATTACCGCGATTAACCAAGTAACAGAGAATGTGTTCAGCAATATTGATGGGGCTGTGATTGTTTAGGCCGGACCCTCACGGGGGGCTTTACATTCCCGAACGACAGACGGAAGTCTTTCACATGCTTCAATTCCTTTAAGGGGGTAATGCATTATGATGCGTTCCATGTTTTCGGGTGTATCATCACTAAGAGTACACCAAACAAGAATGGACGTAATTGCGAATAACATCGCTAACGTAAACACAGACGGTTTTAAAGCACAACGCGCAACATTCGCTGATGCTTTTTACCAAAATCTCCAAGGTGCATCAGGGCCAGACCCAGAGTTTGGGCGTGCAGGTAGAAACCCGCAACAAATAGGTCTTGGTCTCAACCTTGCATCAATTGACAACCTTATGCATCAAGGCATTGCGCGTCGTACCGATAATGCTTTGGACGTTGCAATCGAAGGTGGCGGCTTCTTTATCGTACAAGATAGAGGCGGCGCAAACGTTTTCACGCGTGCAGGTAGAATTGAACGCGACGCGCACTGGAATCTTCACATTGGTGGAAACTCACTGATGGGTTGGAGTACAACTCCAGACGCAACAGTACCTGGTGGACACGCAATTGACCGTGGCTTGCTTGTTCCACTGTCATTATCAGGCGAGAAGCAAAACATGCCTTCCGAGCCTACTACACGGGTTAATATTACGGGTAATCTTCGTACCTCACAATTATCTACTCGTGAGGTATTGCAAACCACCGTAGCAGGTACCACGGAAACGGTGACGATGCGTTACACAACCTTCCCAAAAACGATTTTTGATAGCTTAGGTAATGCGTACAGAATTAATATGCGTATGGTTTACCATCCACAATATTCAGAAGCCGCCAATTCTCCAAATGGTTACTGGACTATTGAAGCAATGGGAAGCTATTTCGTTCCAGATGGCGATGGTTGGAGTCGTACTCTTCCAACAGGTGAGCCTGTTACTGGTGCAACGGCTGGTGCAGTAAGGCTTGTTCATGCTTATCAAGATGGCGACCAGACACGTCCTCCTTCACTTATCGGATTCTGCTTCTTTGGTGGCGAATTTGGTGGGGCAATTGGTGGTTCTATAGAGGATTTCGCTGATGATATGCGTACATCTGCTACAGTCGCATTTGATTCAAATGGTAATGTTATAGGCTTGGGTCATACCGACGGGTATGATAATGGCTGGCCTGTTCCTATGAGCTTCCAGCATCCACCCGCAGGAACTGCGATTGGTGATAGAGAGTGGTGGGCAGGACAGGAATTTAACATTAGCATCGTACCCATAGCGGGAGTTGCTCCATCTGCTACCTTTGGTAATACGGGCAGTTCAACATCCATCTATACTAACCCAGGAAATGATACCTTGATTGCAGTTGGCGACCTTACCCTATGTTTCCGTGAACTCGGACAACGTGGCGTAGCAAACATGAGCGTTCGCGCACTTACACAAGATGGCGGTGGCCCTGGCGTACTGGAAGATATTTCAGTTGGTCAAGACGGAACAATCATGGGGCGTTTCTCCAACGGACGCGACCGTTTACTTGGTCAAATCCCCTTGGCATTTTTCACAAACCCAGCAGGTCTTGAGCGTATCGGAAACAGCTTCTGGCGCACAACAGCAAACTCTGGCCCATTTGATGGCGTAGGTTTGGTTGGTCAAATGATTGGCGGCGCACTTGAAGGTTCAAACGTAGACCTTGCAAACGAATTTACCGAAATGATAGTTACACAACGCGGTTTCCAAGCCGCATCACGCACAATAACAGTGTCTGATGAAATGCTTCAAGAACTTGTAAACTTGAGACGCTAAAACGTCTAACAGCGCGGGTTAGCTTCAAAGTCCGCTAACCCGCGCATTTTTTCCATGCTAAAAAATTAAAAAAAACATTGTATCTGGCTTTTTCCTGTGATATGCTTAGACGAGGGCTAAATCAAAAGGAGTTGCCAAATATGATAACCGTTACAAAAATCAACGACAGGGACATAGTTGTAAACTGTGACCTAATAGAAATGATTGAATCAACACCAGACACGACTCTTACCACCACAACAGGACGCAAGATAATAGTCCTTGATTCAGTGGAAGAGGTTGTGAACAAAGTAATTGCCTATAAAGGGCGCGTAAATAAAGTAAAAGTCGAATAACCCGAGAGGGGCTGTAAAAATTGGAACTAGGAACGCTTATAGGATTGATTTTAGGTATTATATTCATTGTTGTGTCTATACTTATCACGGCTGCGGGAGGCGACGGGGGCGTAGGCGACTTCCTTCACGCACCGTCAGTTATGATAGTTGCGGGCGGAACAATTGCGTCTGGCTTTATTGCAGTAAAGTTGAAAAACTTTATTGTGGCGTTTAAGGCTGTTGGCGTTACATTCAGGCCTCCTGTGCTTGACCCCGCCGCCGCGATTGATACAATCGTACAGCTTGCAAACACTGCGCGTAAAGAGGGCGTACTAGCCTTGGAGGAATCTGCTTCAAACATGGGCGACCAGTTCCTGAAAAAAGGAATCATGCTTATAGTTGACGGTACAGACCCCGAGCTTGTTAAGGGAATCATGGAAACGGAACTGGGCTACACAGACGAGCGTCACAGTGGCGTAGCATCTTTCTACGAAAACCTTGCAACATACGCACCTTCTTGGGGTATGATAGGTACGATGATTGGTCTTGTACTAATGCTTCGAGACCTTCAAGACCCCGATGCGATTGGGCCAATGATGGCGATTGCTCTTATTACAACATTCTATGGTTGTATTTTAGCGAACTTCTTATTCAACCCAGTTGCAGCAAAGCTTAGAGATATAAGCAAAGAAGAAATTCTTTTCAGAACGGTTATGGTTGAGGGTATGCTCTCCATTCAAGCGGGCGAAAACCCTCGTATTATAGAAGAGAAATTGAAATCATTCCTTGCACCTGCATTGCGTGGCGGTGTAGGCGCAGGTGGTGGAGGTTCTGGGGGGGCTGAATAATGAGACGGAAAAAAGAAGTACCTAATGCAAATAAAGTATTGCCTGGTTGGATGGCAAGTTATGCAGATATGTTTACAGTTTTGATGGCATTCTTTGTAATACTGTTTGCAATGTCCACGATAGAACAAGAATTATTTGAACGAGTTCTGGCAAGTTTTAACCCTTCACGCGTTCAAGAAGACTTTAATCCTGCCCAAATAGGCGGTGGTGATACGCTTATTGACAGAGGGCAAGGCATCCTTCCAGAGGTAGTGCCATCAGACCCTGCTGGTGCAGAGGGTGACGAAGGCGGGATAGGTCTTGGCGGGTATGATGCTGATGGCGATGCTGTAGGCGAAATGGTTAATACCTTCATGACATACATGGCAGCAATGCTAGGTATCGATGATGACACATACGGTATGTTGCCTAATGTAATGACTGAAGGCGAGAATTACATTCGTATAAATATTGAAGAACTAGCTGCTGGCGGAGTGTTTTTCAGTTCGGGTCAAGCAAGGCTTACATCTGCGGCTGTATCTGTCTTAGATTACATTGGGCCAATGCTTCTGACATTTTCTCAAGATGGTCATGGTATAGTTGTTGAGGGTCATACAGATAATCTACCTATAAACACTCCAGCATTCCCAAGTAACTGGACACTATCGGGTGCACGTGCTTCCTCTGTGGTTGAACATCTTGTACGCACTCAAGGGATAGATGTACACATGATTGCTGGTTTAGGCAGAGGGGAATATTTCCCGATTGCAGATAATAATACAGTAGACGGTCGCGCACAAAATCGTAGGGTTGAAGTGAAAATCTTCACTCCAGAAGTAACAGCAGGTGGCGCGATTGGTGGCTGGTTCACAATACCTGGAACGCGGTAAAAAAATCTTAATAAAAAGCAATTTAGGAGGCCGTAATGGACAAGAGCAAGATGATGTTAGTAATAATAATCGCCCTCTTGGTGCTGTTGCTTGGAACGGTTGTTGGGGTAGGCTTAGTACTTTTCCGCATGGCAGATGGTGGTAGCGAGAATTTTAGGGAACCACGTCCCCCTGGCGTAGAGGCTGCCCCTAGACCTGGAGACATACGCACAGTTTCACTTGGTCAAATGACAGCTAACCTAGCATTAGGCCCTGGAGGTCGTTCAGACAATGTTATTGTCGAAATAGATGTAGGTTTGAATGCCCTAGCAGACCCAAGCGAACTTGAAGACTTTTACGCTGTATTCACCAGACAAACCGCACTTGCTCGTGCTGTAGCACTTGATGTGTTCGTATCACGGACATATGAAGAAACACGTTCGCTTGAAGGCAGAAGAGAAACGCAAGAAATTATGAAGCGTGAACTTCAAGATGCTTTTGATTCAAATTTAATCGTAACTGTAACCTTTTCACACTTTAACGCAGTGAGGGGTAGGTGAGGTAATTGGGTGATATTCTTTCACAATCCGAGATAGATGCCCTATTAAATTCGATGATGGCTGGCGGTGAAGGCATATCGGACGCGCCGCCGCCTGCTATAAAGGGCAAGGAAGCAAGGCCTTATGACTTTGCTAATCCGTCGAAGTTCAACAGGGAACAACTGCGTACTCTTGAGAATATTTTCGATAACTTCGCAAGAGCAACTTCATCTTTCTTAACAGGGTATCTTCGTACTGCGGCGCATTTAGAAGTGTCTAGTTCCGAGGAAATCATGTACCGCGACTTTAATGTTGCGCTAGCAAATCCCGTTATACTTTCCATGATTGAACTTGCACCTTTGAAAGGAACTGTTATCGCGGATATGTCCAGCAATGTTGGGTATGCGATAATTGACCGTATTTTGGGCGGGCCTGGTCTTGGGCTAACTAAGATGAGAGATTTCTCTGAAATTGAGAAGATTCTACTAGAGCGTGTTATGTTGCAAATTTTAAGTTTCTTGCCCGAGCCGTGGGAAGGTGTTTTGCCATTACGTCCCAGACTTGAGAAAATAGAGACTAACACACAATTTGCGCAGATTATCTCGCCTACGGATAAGGTAGCGTTGGTGGTGCTTACCATCAAAATAGGAAGTTCAGAGGGAAATATTTCTTTCTGTTTGCCGCACAGGGTACTTGAACCTGTCGTTGATAGGTTGTATACTCGTTTCTGGTATGGTCAACGCGAGGAAGAAGATAAAGAAATTTATCGCGAACGTCTTGAAGTTGAGCTCGAACGTGCGAAAGTGCCTGTTTCCGTACAGGTTGGCAAATCAAAGATTATGGTAAACGATTTTGTAAACTTACAGGTGGGAGATATTATTCCGCTGGATTCATATGTAAGTTCTGATGTTAATGTTTTGGTAGGAAGTATGCATAAATTCCACGCAAAGCCGGGAACAAGCCGAGGTAAGTATGCGGTTCAAATCACGGACTTGATTGAGAGGGAGGAATCGAATAATGGGTGAGATGCTTTCTCAAGCAGAACTTGATGCCTTGTTAGGTAATGTGTTGGAGGACGGTGCAGATGAAGCCCCTGCATCAAGTGGGGGAAGTACACTTTCTGCCGATGACCAAGACGTGCTTGGTGAGGTAGGAAATATTAATATGGGTACTGCTGCGACGACTTTATTTACTTTATTGTCGCAGAAAGTGCTTATTACTACACCGCGCGTACAGGTTATGACTTGGGCGGAATTGTCCGAGGGGTACGACCGTCCTGCTGTTGGTATTCGTGTAGGATATAAGGCAGGACTAAGAGGTTCAAACATATTGATTTTGAAAGACCGTGATGTTAAAATCATTGCAGACTTGATGATGGGTGGCTCTGGCGAAGTTTCCGATACAGCGGAATTGAATGACTTAGATATGAGTGCAATAGGCGAAGCCATGAATCAAATGGTTGGCTCTGCTTCTACTTCTTTGTCGTCCATGATACAAGAAAAAGTGGATATTGAAACTCCTCAACCTTTTATGTTAGACTTTGCTTCTGGGGCAGTTTTGGATTCCGCAGGGTTTGAACCCAGTGAAATGATTGTAAGTGTTGAATTCCGAATGGAAATTGGGGAGCTGATTGATAGCGAGATTATGCAAATCTACCCAATGGACTTCGCCAAGGAGTTGGTGGCTACTTTGAAAGAACACATGATGGGTGGTAGTAGTGAAGTAGCGGCCGCGCCACCCGCCGCACATGCACCCGCACCAGTGGCGGCTGCACCTGTACCAATGGCTGCACCTGCGCCTCAGCCAGTTGCACCACCGCCTCAGCAGGTTCAATATGCACAGCCTGCGCCTGTATATGCGCAACCTGCACCGCTTCCGCAGAATGTTCAAGCGGCGCAGTTCGTTCCTTTTGATGCGAATGAAGTTTATCAGCAAAAGGAAAACATGGGCATCATCATGGATGTGCCTTTGGAAATAAGCGTAGAACTTGGGCGTACACACAAGAAAATCGCCGAAATTTTGGAGTTTTCACCAGGTACTGTGCTTGAACTTGACAAACTCGCAGGTGAACCAATTGACATTATAGTAAATGGCAAGTTTGTGGCTAAGGGCGATGTCGTAGTAATTGACGAGAATTTTGGTATCAGAATTACGGAAATTATCAGCGCAGATAAGAGGGTCTAAAACCTCATTAAATACCAGCTAAAAAGCTAAGGAGTGGAGAAACTATGTCTGACAAAACAATTCTATTAGTAGATGATGCGGCATTCATGCGTATGATGCTGAAAGACATTTTGACCAAGAACGGGTATACCGTGGTTGGTGAGGCAGAAAATGGTGCCAAAGCTATTGAGAAGTACAAAGAATTAAAGCCTAACTTGTGTATTTTGGACATCACAATGCCCGAAATGGATGGCATTCAAGCCGCTAAAGGAATCAAGGCCGCAGATAGTGGTGCGTTGATTATCATGTGTTCGGCTATGGGTCAACAAGCTATGGTTATCGAATCTATTCAAGCGGGGGCGAGGGACTTCATTGTTAAGCCGTTCCAAGCGGATAGAGTAATTGAGGCCGTTAAGAAAGTTATCGGCTAGAGCTTAGGTTATGGAAAATTTAATTTTTCTTCTTAGCGAAAGCTGGCTTGCCACGTCGTCGGCATCCCAGCTTTTTAGTATCTTTCGTTTTTTTGCCGCAACGATTTTGGTTGCAATACTTGCCTATTTTGTCACCAAAAAAATGGCAGGTGCGCGAGGAATGGGGATTGGACGCAGGACTGGAAATTTATCTATAGTGGAGTCAATTAATGTTGGCGGGCAAGCGGTTGTTAGGCTTGTGAAAGCTGGAGATAAATTTCTAGTGATTGGTGTCACTAAGGAGCGCGTGACTTTGTTGTCCGAGCTTGGCAAGGAACAAATTGACGAGATTGAAACTCCAGATTTTAAGGGCTTGAATATGCCTTTTAGCAAGATTCTTTCTCGTTTTCAGAATCAAAAAGATGAGCAGAGAAATGAGGATAATGATGCGTAGATTCAAGAAAGTTGGATTCGTGATTTTGGCGGCCTTGTTCTTGGGTCTTTTTAGTGTTCAGAATGTACATGCCGCTGGAATTTTAGACCCTTATGCCTCATTTTTTCCTGGGATAACTTTGGAAGTGGGGGCTACTGACGACCCGCAAAGTGTTGTTGCCACTATGCAGGTGCTGTTTTTAGTAAGTATTATCGCTCTTGCTCCCTCTTTGCTGGTGCTGTTGACGGGGTTTACGCGTATTGTTATTGTGCTTTCGTTTACGCGGCAGGCTATGGCAACGCAACAGATGCCGCCTAACCAAGTTCTGGTTGGTATTGCGCTGTTTCTGACATTGTTTATTATGGCACCCCAGTTTAATGAGATTAATCAGAACGCGATTATCCCTTTGGGGGCTGGCGAGATTGATACTGCGCAGGCCATTGAGGCCGCATGGGTTCCTCTTAGAGATTTCATGTTTATTCAACTTGATAATCAATTTGGCGAACATGCTGTTACTTTGTTCATGGATTTATCAGGTACTATGATTTATTATGATGAGCAAATTCCGCCAAGCGTTTTGATTCCTGCGTTCATAGTGAATGAGCTTACGATGGGCTTTTTGATGGGCTTTTTCATATACTTGCCGTTTATTGTAATTGATATGGTTGTGGCAAGTGTATTGATGTCCATGGGTATGATGATGCTACCGCCTGCTATGATTTCCATGCCATTTAAGATTATGGTATTCATTTTAGCTGGTGGGTGGCGAGTTGTTATTGAGAATATGTTACGAACCTTCGGTTATGGTTAATTGACATAATGGGGCAGTGATGAAGGTATTACAGGTGTTTGCTTGTGTGCTTCTAATTGCTACGCTTTGTGGCATGGGTGTAATTGTGGAAAGCCCCGAAAACCCCGCTGAACGGGTTTCGGGGCGAATGACGGATTATGCCGATGGTGGAGATGCGCGATTTCTGCATCGTGGAGAGTTTTCAATTCGCCTTACGGAGACTGTGGCGGGGAGTTTGTTTTCGCCCGTAGAACCTGTGATGTATGAGTTAAGAATTGTGCAGTCTGGTGTGCATTTTGTGGATGCTAGATTGCGTGGTATAGTTGATGGTGAAGATATAAATTCCGAAAATATTCAAGTGTTGAATCCAAATAAGATGTCTTTTTCGCGTGGTTGGCAAAGTCCCGAAGATAGCACTAACTTCATCACGAGTTTGACGCAATTCGATGGGGGGTTGTTGCAGTTTGTGTTGCGGCAACTTGACCCCGATTGCGGAGGTCGGTTTCGTAGTTTGGAAATTGGGCTTTTGCTTAGTGTTGAGGCTGGGTTCGAGCATAATCATGGTGGCATTATTGAGGTGGAAGTTTTTCGCAATAGTGAGTACATCGGGACTGCCCATATTGCGAATATCACTGACCCCATCTTTTTAGAGGCGGGTAGAACAATTGAGTATTTTCGCACTATTTTTAATGGTGCTTTGCAAGCATTAGATAGATTTGCTGTTGTTGAGATAACCCCTAAGAGTTTGCTTGAAGATTATGAACTGCGATTTCGTATGGAAGCAACGCAAAATGGTCGTCATGTTAATATTCCTATGGGTTCGTTAGTATTGTTTTTTGCTGATGCGATTGTTAATTACAATGAAAGCGGAATGCAAGTTGTTCGTATGCGTAGTGGTGGTAGATATAACAACGGGTATCTGGTGGCTAACCCGTCTTACGGGATAGCAGGTGAGCTTGTTTTTTATACGTATATCGCAGGCCCAATGATTCCAAGTATTACGTGGTATATGGTTGTTTATGGACAGCAAATTTCTTCTAATAGTCATTTTATAATGCCCGCATATTATGATAGAGATGTTTGGCAACAACGTGCTGTGTTTTATGGTTTTCCCTATAGTTTTGCCGCAATAACAACTGAAGTACCTGCCTTTCTACTCGAAGAGCCTAGCCCTCCAGTTGAAGTGAAACGCCCTATTTTCGAGAGGTTGGAACTTCGACATAACATGGCTACTGTGGTGGTAGGTGACGATATTATAGAACGGCCATTTATTCTTCATAGTTTTGTGGAGGGAATCGCGGTATCACTGTTGAATCCTCGCGTGTTTGCGAATTTCATTGGCGGGGAGATTTATTATGATGCAGGTATTGTTAATTTAAATGGTTTGGATTCAAATGGTAATTCAGTTTCTATTACGCTGACGATAGGAAGTAGCAGGGCAATTGTAAATGGTCAGAATGTTGACATTGCCACATTTTCAGGAGCTTCAGGGCCTGCATATTCAGTGTACACAATCCTGATTGGCAATCGTTCATATGCTCCTTTAAGATTTTTTGCCAATGCATTTTTACTTCCTATACATTTTCAAGATGGATTGGTTTTTCTTGGGTAGATTTTTTCGTTGACATTGTGGGCATTTTGCATCAATATGAAAGTAGTTTGGGAGGGTTTTTATGAATGAGCAGATTGTGCTTGATGTAATTCAAGAAGGGCTTTTGACTGTTATACTTGTTGCTGCACCTCCGCTCACGCTTGGGCTTCTTGCGGGGCTTATTATGGCTATTTTTCAGACTGTTACCAGTATTCAAGAGCCTACCCTTGCGTTTATCCCCAAGATTTTGGCTGTGCTTCTTTCGCTTATTGCGTTTGGGCCTTGGATGCTTAACAATTTGATTCGATATTTTTACAGTTTGACCGATAATTTTAACCATTTTATTCATCAGGTGTTTTAATTATGGAGATGCTACCGTTCCTTGTTGCCGCATTTAACGAAATTGATGTGCTGATGCTTATTTTGGTACGGGTTTCGGCATTTCTTATTTTCTTGCCAGTGCTTTCGGGTATGAGTATTCCTTTACAGGCACGGCTTTTTTTCGCGCTTGTTACTTCTGTTGCTATTTTTTTGTCGGGGACTGTCACTTCTGTTACTTTTTATGATACGCCCACGGGGTTTATTATGCTTATTTTAAGCGAGGTTATGGTAGGGGCTTTGCTTGGTTTTATCCTGTTTTTTGTGTTTAATGCGATTCTTTTTGCTGGGCAGTTTATTGATTTTAGTATGGGTTTTTCCATGGTTAATGTTCTTGACCCTATCCAGCAGATTCAAGTGCCTATTATTGGTAATGTTTTGTTTATGTCTGCTAGTGCGCTGTTGGTTGTTACTGGCGGTTTGCATGTTTTTCTTGATGTTTTCTTTAATAGTTTTCGGCTTATTCCTATTGGTACGGCGTTTATCCTTGGAAATGCTCCACTTATGGAATTTATCGTTTGGATGTTTGTTGGGTTTGTTGTTTTGGCGGTGCAAATTTCGATGCCTATTGTTGGCGTTTTGATGATTATTAATGTTGTGTTAGGAATCATGGTTAAAGCTGTGCCGCAGATGAATGTTTTTGTTATTGGTATGCCACTGAAAGTTCTTATTGGTTTGATTCTAGTTACTTCAGTGATGCTTCCAAGCCTTGGCACGATTTATGGGAATGTTTTTAATATTGCACTGGAAGGCATGGTTAGTGTTATGGAAGGGATGGCACCTGAATGATGAAAATTATTAGGAAAAATGGGACTGTCTTGATGCTTAACACTAGCGTATCTGGCTTCGAGACGCACACTGAAAGCAAGAATGTATATAATCGGCGAAACGCGGCTATGCCGTTGCCGCTTGATTTACAGTTTTTCAACGATGGCGGCGGCGAGAAAACCGAAAAAGCTACACCCAAAAAGCGCGAAAAATCCCGTGACGAGGGGCAGGTTGCTAAGAGCCAAGAGGCTTCTACTGCCGCCGCGCTTCTTACTGGGTTTTTTACGCTTTCGCTTTTTGCTGGTTCAATTCTTTATGGAATTTTGAGGTTGTTTACTCATCATGAGGATTTTTTCACGCCAAATATGATTGATACTTTCAATAATGTTGATGTTGCGCGGCATGTTGCTTGGACGCTTGGGCAGATTATTATATTGAGTTTGCCTATGTTTATTGTTAGTATTGTTGTTGGCGTTTTGATTAACTTGTTGCAGGTTGGTTGGCATGTTACTGCCAAGCCTATGAAACCCAAGTTTTCTAAGTTGAATCCACTCAAGGGGTTTAAGAGAATTTTTTCTTTGCAAAGTCTTGTTAATTTTGTCAAAAGTATTTTGAAATTGCTTGCTGTTGTTGGGGTGGTTTACATCATTCTGGTTGCGGAACTGGATTCCATTCCTGCTATTTTGAATATGTCGTTTATTGAGGCTACTTCGCTTATTGGTGATTTGGTTATTACTCTGGGGCTTTCTATTGGGGCTTTGTATATTTTTATCGCGCTTTTTGACTATGCTTATACCAAGTGGAAACATGAGAAAGATATTCGCATGTCTAAGCATGAGGTCAAGGAAGAGTGGAAACAGGCCGAAGGTAATCCGCAGGTTAAGGGCAAGATTAAACAAAAAATGCGTGAGGTTTCTATGCGTCGCATGATGCAGAATGTTCCGCAGGCGGATGTAATTATCACAAACCCTACCCATTACGCTGTCGCACTGAAATACGACATGATGGGCATGGGGGGCGCACCTGTTTTGGTGGGTAAGGGTGTTGATTTCATGGCGAAGCGGATTCGTGAGGCTGGAGTTGAACACAACATTCCTTTGGTGGAGAACCCGCCATTAGCCCGTGCCATTTACGCCGATGTGGAAATTGACCAAGAAATTCCAGAGGAGTTATATGTAGCCGTGGCAGAGATTATGGCATACGTATTCAAACTTAGAGAAAAAGCAAGCTAGGCGGGCGGCATAGCCGCTTTTCGCCGATTACATGTGGTGTTGGCTGTGTAGTGCGTCTCGAGGCCAGATAGTTACTTAGGTAGTAAAAAAATTAGGAGGGGTTTTTTATGATTCGGAAGAAATTGAGGGGCTTTTGTTGGTTGCTTGTGATTTTGTTGGTTCTTGCGCCAATGGGAGTTTTTGCGAATGAGGAGGAAACATTTACGATTTCTCCTAGTGTTGTCTCGATTAGTAATAATAATCTTTCGGGAACTGTTGCGGTTGGTGGAACGGCTACGGGTGCTATTACTTTCGACCGTGGCAATTTGCCCGCTGAGATTGAATTGAGCGCGAGTGATGATGGTATTACTGTTACTGGGCGGTCTTTGGCGGCGGGGGCATCTGATATTGATGAGAACTTTACCGTGTATGCAACACGTCAAGGTATTCGCGTGGGGTTTGAAGTGGCTGTTCATTTAACTGCGTCTGCGACATTCCCAATTAGTTTTGAGACATCTAGTGCTTCGCAGAATGGTTTGGTTGCTACGGGTTCAATCGCGCCTGAGGGAGAACAGGTTGCAGGTACATCTATTACGGTGACTGTAACTTTGACTGGAACTGCAACGGCGGCGGGAACTCACACTGTTGGATTAACTGGTGCTTCTTCGATTACTCCGCCTTCGGCGGTGACACGAGTTGTTGCCGTTGGTGAGGCGGCTTCGGCAGGAGCAAGTACATTTGCGTTTACTTTTGTTATGCCAGCGGCGGCTGTTAGTGATTTGGTTGTGGTGCATACTTTTGCGGCAACAATAACAACCCCAACTGCACCTGTGATTGCACAGCCGAATTTGCCAGTGGGAACAGTTGGTGCGGCGTATAATTACGCCTTCTCGGCGACGGGTAGTACTCCTATTACATGGGCTATTGCGTCTGGTAATTTGCCAGCGGGTTTGTCTTTGGATACAGCTACTGGGGTGATTTCTGGTACGCCTACAAGCCAAGGGACTACTAATTTTACGGTGTCTGCGACCAACAGCGTGGGTGAAAATACACGGGCGTTGAGCATACAAATTAGTGCGCAAGCTACTACTGGTGTGCCTTCGGTTACAACTACCTCTTTGCCTACTGCAACAATTAATATGGAATACAGTCAGTTTTTGCAGGCTACTGGCACTGCGCCTATGACTTGGGCTGTTAGCGGTAGTTTGCCTACTGGTTTGACTTTGAATGCGAATACAGGTGAAGTTAGCGGCACACCAACTCAAACTGGGAATTTCAATTTCACAGTAATCGCTACAAACGATTTGGGCAATAATTCTGCGGCTATTAGCTTGACTGTTGACTCGGCTTCTACGTGGGCGAATCGTCCCGCGCTTGACCCGCCATGGAGTGTTTGGATTTCTGGCGATACGGTTTTTTGGGATAGCGTGTCAAATGCTACCAATTATCGTATTTATTCGGGTAATTCCGTGCTTGGTACTACATGGGGAACTTCTTTTTACCTGCGCGATAGAATTAGCTCTGGGAATCATTCGATTAGGGTTAGGGCTTTGGGTGATGGTCATTCGTTTTCAGATTCTGTTTTAAGTCATTCTGTGAGTTTCAATATACAACCTGCTTGGCAATATTGGCATCATTGGATGCAAACGGGGTATACCCCGCAAGTATGGCCTCCTCCTCCGCAACCCGCTGTTGCGGCTCCTGGGCAAGCTGATGCCACTCCTCCAGGGCAGGGTGCGCCAGTTCAGCAAGTTGCTGGTGTGACTTTGCCACCTATGCAAAATGTTCCGTCTGTGTTGTTTCATGATGTGCCTACTTCGGCTTGGTATCATCCGTATATAAATGTTGTTGTTTCGCATCAGTTGTTCTCGGGCGTTGGGTCTGGGTTGTTCGACCCTCATGTGAACATGAACAGGGCAATGTTTGCGCAAGTTTTGGCTAACCTTGAAGGGGTTCAGCCTGCCCAGCGTTGGCCTTCTTTCTTGGATGTTCCCATGAATGCGTGGTATTTCCAGTCTATCGAATGGGCGGCAGAGAATGGCGTTGTTGCGGGTGTTGGTGGTGGAAATTTCGCACCATATGAATATGTTACTCGCGAACAGATTGCGGTAATTTTGCATCGTTATGCTGTGGCTAATGACATTGAATTGCCTTGGAGTGCGATTGCTCCATTCACAGACCAGCATCAAATATCCCCATGGGCGGCGGATTCTGTGCGTGTGATGCAAGTTGCGGGAGTAGTAACAGGTAGTGCAGATGGTAGACTTGGCCCACAAGTGCCAGCAACACGCGCAGAAGTTGCGGCAGTTTTTGCAAGGTTTATCAATTTAATTGGGTAAAAGAGGTGTTTTGATTGACTGAAACCACTTTATACCTAAGAACCATCAAGAAGGAACTAGCAGCGTGGGAAAGGAAAATGACAAAAAGCCCAAGTTTTATTAACCGCACGTCGAAGACGGTGCAACGCAAAATTCAAAGCATTGTGCCAGCTAAGGTGCAGAATTTAATTACTGGGGCTATCAAGGTTATGATTGAAACGGTAATATCTGGCTCTAGTATGCTTACGAAGACGGAATCGGTGCAACAGCCTTCTTTGGCGGAAAGCGATTATCTTTTGACGAAGTTGTATCCGACATACCATAAAATTGCGGTTGCGCAGGGCGTGGGTTTTGGGCTTGGCGGGTTTTTGATTAACCTTGCAGATATTCCTGCATTGCTAACGATAAAGACGAAATTTCTATTCGACTGTTGCAAGTTATACGGTTTTGATATAGACGACCCAAACGAACGCGCATTCATGCTATACGTATTTCAGTTGGCGTACTGCTGTGATGAGCGTAGATTAGAAATTTTTCCAATAATAAAAAACTGGGACAGCTATGTAGAAAACACAACAGTAGACTGGGAAAAACTACAACTAGAATACCGCGATTACCTAGACATAGCAAAACTGCTACAGCTACTACCCATGGTAGGTGCGGTAGCAGGCGGCGCGGCAAATCACAGCCTAATGAGCAAGTTAAAGGCGACGGCAATGAATTGTTATCGTTTGCGGGTTTTAAGGGATTAGAGCTAACGCATACGTTACGAAGACAGAAGCAATTATAAAGCAAAAAAAGCCGCTATTCCTTGAAATGCAAGGATTGCGGCTTTTTTTTGCGTAGAAACTGTTCATGGCTTCGTGACGTATGCGTTAGCTTGCCAATGCATGTAGTCGGCGAAATGCGGCTGTGCCGCTTTTTTAGGCTAGGAAACTGCTCATGGCTTCGAGACGTATGCGTTAGCTTACCAATACATGTAATCGGCGAAATGCGGCTGTGCCGCCCGCTCGTTATGCGAATTGATTTAGGAAGCGTAAATCTGTGCTGTGGAATAGGCGTACATCGTCTACTTCGTAGCGCATCATTACTAGGCGGTCTAGGCCTATGTTTACATAGAAGCCTGTGTATTCGTTGGGGTCTAGGCCTGCGGCTCTTAGGACGTTGGGGTGTGGCGAACCCCCTGGCATAATTTCAATCCAGCCTACGTTTTTACATACGCTGCAACCTTTTCCTGCACATACTAGACAGCTCATGTCTATTTCAAAACCAGGTTCTACGAAGGGGAAGAAACCTACGCGCATTCTTACGGGAACGTCTCGCCCGAATACTTTTGACAAAATGCTTTTTATCATTACCATGCCTGCGGAGAATTTAAAATCGCGGTCAACGATAAGGGCTTCGTATTGGAAGAAAGCGCGTTCGTGGCGTGCGTCGGTGGCTTCGTTGCGATAAACTCGACCAGGGTATACGAAACGATATGGCGGTTTGTGGGTTTGCATATAGCGAACACTCGCGCCTGTTAGGTGTGGGCGAAGGCATAGGCGTTCGCCGCCGCCTCCCTTGTCGTGACCTTCTAGCCAGAAGGTGTCCATACTTTCGCGTGCGGGGTGTTCTGCTGGGAAGTTTAGGTTATCGAAGGCGTATAATTCGCTGGAAATATCGGACTCTTGAAAGATTTCAAAACCCATGGAACGGAAGGTGTCGTTTAGGTCGTAGCTCATTTGCGTTATTGGGTGTAGACCGCCTGTTGGTGGGGTTAGCCCTGTTACAGTTACGTCAAAATCTGGCGGGATTTCCGATGCCTTTAGTTGGATTTCTTCTGCACGCGATTCTATTAATGCTGTTAGTTTCGTTTTTACTTGGTTGGCGGCTCGTCCCGTTTCGGCGCGTAAAGATGCTTCCATTTTGGGGACTTCTTTAAGAATTTCTGTTAGCGCGCCTTGTTTTCCTATTAAGGCGGCTTTTACATCTTGGAGTTCTGCTACCGTTTTTGCTTCTGCTATTTTGTTTTCGCCGTCTTGCAGAATTGCATTTAGTCTATCGTTCATGTAACTGCCTCATTTCGTTTTTTTCTATCCGCTTTACCAT
>WQVV01000037.1 GCA_009785665.1 Defluviitaleaceae bacterium | reverse complement strand
TTAGTTTCGCGCTGTATTCTGTGGGGTTGTTCGCGCTGTTCATTTTGAACTTTAATGCATTTGGAAGCCCCATCATATTTCCGCTTTCCGCTTTAACCCCCTTGCAAGTGGTGTTTGCAAGTATGCCTATTGTGCTTATTTGCGCGGCGGCGGTTTTTGTTGTGTACGATTTTTTGATGCAATTCACCGCGACTATTAAGGGCGGTTTGGCTTTTGTTCCTGTGGTTTTTTCGGTTTACACGCTGGTAACTCTTACGCAGATTTTGTTGATGCATTATGGTTTTTCGTTTTCCAGTATGTGGCTTAGTTTTATTTATGTTGCCGCCGCTTTTGCTTGCATTGTGTTTGGATTCTCTAAGCGGTACATTTTTATGCGAAGGTTTGGGCTTGGACTTGCATTGCTTTCCGTCACAAAGCTGTTTATAATTGACTTGTACTGGCTTACCACGGGCTGGCGCATTTTGTCATACTTCGTGCTGGGTGCGGTTTTGCTTTCTATTTCGTTTGTGTATCAGTTCTTTAATAAACGGCTTGAATTAAATATTGCATCTATAAAATCGGAGGAATTGTAATGAATCTCATCTACGAACAAAATACACGTATCACCTATTACGACCTAGACCTAATGGGCCGCGTAAAACTTTCAGCCCTATTACGAATGGTTCACATAGCCGCCGATGTAAACGCCAACGACCTAGGTTGCGGCTTTAAAGTGATGTCTGCCGCAAACATGAGTTTTATTCTACAACGTTTCGCGCTGGGAATCACCAGAATGCCCGTCTACGACGAAATAGTAAAAATCCGCACATGGCCAGATTCCATAGACAGAGGAGTTTTTGTAAGAAAAGGCGATATGTACGACCAAGAAGGCAAAAAACTAATGGAATGGGCAAGTCTTTGGATTGTACTAGACATAGCCGCCAGAAAAATCCTAAAACCCAACGCACTACCAGTGCAATTACCAACCGTCCCAGACCAAGGCGTTACCATAAAACCCGAAAAGATTGCGCTACCAAAAGATGATACCGAAAACGGCAATCTTTTTGCCAAATACACCCACACAGTAAAATACGCCGAAGTTGACACCAACAAACACATGAACAACAGCATCTACGGCGATTTAATAGGCAACGCCCTATTCCCAACCATGGAAGCGGCAACAGCTTCGCAAAATTGGAAAGAAGTACAAATCAACTTCCTAGCCGAAACTCGCCTAGGCGAAAACATAGAAGTAACCGCCCGCAACATAAACAACGAATTAATAATAACAGGACTAGCAGGCAATGAACCTGCTAGAACTTCCTTCACAGCGCGTGTGCTGTAATGTAAGCGTCAAATAAAAGCACATCTATGCGAAGCAGCCCGCCTTGCTTATTAGTTGTCAACGACTATTCTACCTGTAACATTAGTCAAGTTACCTCGCATAGAACCCACATACACATACGCAGACTCCAAATGCCTGCCAATAAATCTTCCGCTGTTTGGCATACTGCCACCACCTATAGATTGCCGCCAAGGAGTCGTATTGTTGCTAAAAGTTACAATGTTGGGCGATTCATTTAATCCTATAAAATGATTAGTTGAACCCCCCTCTGTAGAAATAGTCCATCTATAGGAATTATTTGAGCCAAGTTCAATTCTTCCGATAAGTACAACCATGCCTTCTTTAATATATGGTATCTCGAATGAAAAATCTTCACTTATTAGATGTATATCTTGCTCAAAATCACTAATTCGATTTGCTTCATTAAAACCTATGTTTGTTGTAACATTTCCAGTAATACTAATAACATTGGCTAAAACCTCCATCACATCATTATCAATCTCAAGGTTTCCATTTTCAATATGGATATTTGCTCGTTCAAAAATCCAACCGTCATGAATCGGAACATATATCGTAACGAGGGCATCATAAGCTGTATCATTATCCCAAAAATACACAGTTCGTACAGTAGAATTTTCATGTGAAGATGTAGCCAAGGCATGAGCAACTGCCCCTACAACATTACTTTCCACAAAAATCCTTCTATCATCAAGTGACAAAGTTACAAGAGGGCTTCTTCGGCGTAGTAGAATCTCATCAAGTTCATCAGTTCGAGATACAATTCTAAGGCTGGCATTTAGTAAATAAATTTCAAGATTTTCATTTGCTCTGTTAAAAGAACCGTTAAAATTGACACCAAAGTCGAAATCGGCTATATCTCCATTGGGAAACCTATATGAAAACATATCTTGCATTTCATAAATAATCGTTTGCTGAAATGCTTCCCAATCAAATAATGTTTCCTCTATGCTTAGTCTTGGCTCTACTGCTAATACTTCTGTACTTGTATTAAAGCTATAAGTCGTAACGACACCAAGAGCCATCACTAAAGCAAGTGATACAATAATAATAATTTTTCTTTTCTTCATGGTTTTCATGGATAATACCCCCATTGAATATATCAAATGTGTCACCGCCTACAGTGATTATGTCCAACTGGTTCAGATGGGTTTCACTTACCAATAATTATAACATAACCACGGAGGCAATGCCACGGACGATTTTTAGCGGATACTAGGGCGTGTTCCCGCTACAAAAATGGCACACTTTTTGGTCAATTTCGCGCCACTCTGCGTCGGGATTTCGCTTGTGTCCCTCTAGGACACGGCGCGAAACCCTCCTTGATTGGCACAAAATTGCCGCAAAAATCGTGTCATTTCCGTAGTGAGAACACGCCCTAATATTAGGCATTGTATCGTTCCTCAAACCGTGTAAAAACATCTTCGGCAGGAAGCCAACCGTTTTCTTCGCCTAAACATCGCCCTATATCTAACTCCGATTTCAATTTTCGCCATGTCTGTGTTTTTTCATATTCTACATATTCATCAATGTGAAGAACAGCGTACCGCCCACGCCCATTCTTTGTTAAAAAAACAGGAGAACCTACGGACACACTACGTAAAACTTCTCCATAATTTCGCAAGTCAGAGATTGGTTTAATATTTGGCATTAGAATCACCTCCGTTAGTGTTATATAGTGAAACTTCGTAAAATTCAACAGCAAAATTTACAGCATTGACTATTATTCGCTTGGCTCATTGCGCCATTGTGAACAGCGTCCCCAAGGTCTTACTCTTTAAAGTCTACATTTATGAAAACGTCTTCCCAAATACCTTACCAATACTAGCATCCATATCGGATAGTATGTTTACTAATGCTTCCATTTGGTATGCAAAATCCCTTGCAACCCACAACCCAATAGCCCCAAGCCACCCAGAAAGACAAAATTGAACATAATAATCCATTTCTTCCGAAATGCTTGATATGCTGTACTCTTTACACCAGCAATCAATGCAAGCGTTTTTTAGCAAGCCTGTAAGACGCTCAAAAAAAGCCGCACTTGTATTCCCGCCAAAAAACAGGCGGGATATTTGTCTATTGCTATTGATATATTCAAGCAAGTCGCGGAAAAATATATTTGGCTCAAAATTATTGTCTGCTGAAATAATATCGCTGATTTCTTGAAGAATACTATCCTCTACATGGCCATAAAGTTCGTAAACATCTGTAAAGTTGGCATAAAATGTAGACCTGTGAATATCTACTTTATCGGTTAATTCTCTTATTGTTATGTTTTGAATGCTTTTTTCGTTGAGTAGTTCAATCAGACCTTCTCGGAGGGCTTTTTTTGTTTTGCGCACGCGTCTGTCTTCCTTATTTTCAATACCCATATTATCATTCCTATCCAACATAATAAAGGCGAAATGTCTGTTAAAAGACAGTTCAAACCTAAATTGATTCTTGTTATCCGCACACATGTCTATTATAATGCGAAGCGTAGACAAATACAATTGCTGTCGGACATTTATGAAAATGGGAATGTCGAAGGGAATTAATAAAATGTTGACCATATATTTTTCTGGAACAGGAAATACAAAGTATCTCGCAGATTTATTTAGTCACAAAATGAATACAAAATGCCTTTCCATAGAAGATAATGCAGATTTTACTGCCATACTCAAAGAACATGACACAATAGCCTTTTGTTACCCAATATATGGCTCAAGAGTTCCCCGAATTATGAGAGAGTTTGTGCATAATCACATGCTGGGTTTGGTTGGAAAACGAGTGATTATTCTTGTAACCCAACAAGCATTTTCGGGTGATGGCGCAAGGGTATTTTGCGATTTATTTGAAGAAGGCGCAATAGAAGTCATTTACGCCGAGCATTTTAACATGCAACAAAATATGGGGAATATACCTGTATTTTGGACGTTGTTCAAGCCCACAAAAAAGTCCAATCAGAAATTTATTAAGAAAACCGAAACAAAAATGAATATCGTCTGTAACAACATCAAAAGCGGCATTATAAAAAAGCGCGGTTTTAACAAGATTTCAAAACTTTTGGGATATATCCAAGGCAAGCCGTGGCAAAAAAATACGAAGGATATTAAGCCCGTTAGACTTGAAAAAAAAGTGATGAACGGCCTGCAAATACATCAAAACTGCATAGCCTGCAACATATGTACAAAAATCTGCCCCATGAATAACTTAGTAAACCATGATGGGCAGATTCAGCATTTGAACAACTGTACTGTTTGTTATCGTTGCGTTAATCGCTGTCCCCAAAAAGCGATTACGGTGTATATTCATATTAAACCCAAGTGGCAGTATACCATGGGCAGGATAAATAATCTATTCTAGCGCGTGTAATCATATTCAAAATTGAGTTCAGCTACTGTTCTAAAATCGTCTTGTGCCTTTTCTATATCTCCCAGCTCTTCATAAATAAGTCCTCGGTTATAGTATGCCTTATCATAGGCGGGGTTTAACTCAATTGCTTTGTTAAAGTCCTCAAGTGCTTTTTCTGTATCGTTTGCGTTTGAGTTACGATAAATAAGCCCTCTGTTGTAATACGAATACCATTTGCTTGGATTCTGCTTAATGGCTTCGTGACAATATAGCAAAGCTTCGTTGATTTCTGCGTTCGAGTCAGCTCTATTTAATTTTTTCTTTCGTCTCAATTTTTCATAGATAGCAATAGCCTTTAGCAGGTAAACTCTATAATCTGCCGTGTTTGCTACTACATACATATTTGCATAACTCATTGCTTCATCAAAGGCATCAATGCACAACAAGCAAGTTGCAAAATGATAACGAAAATACAAGCAATACTCTTCGTCAAACTCGCCGACGACTTTTAAGTTCTTTTCTGCTTCTCCATAATTGCCTAGGTCATATAGGAATATTAACCCTCTCAAGTAGTGAATATCCACTTGCAGTTTATTATCTTCAACCCCAAGCGATAAAGCCTTGTTAAGATATGTTACTGCATCAATTGGTTTATCTTGGTATCTTTTACATACTGCAAGAGTGTATAAATTTTTGCAAGAAGCAGGTTCATCTTCGACTTTTATTGTTATGCCTTCAATAAAATCGTCAATGGATTCTTGTCCGCGCAAGCCATTAATCAAGTTTTCGGCAAACTCTCGCATATCATACTCAATGAATTTGTACTTTGGGTCGCTTGCAATTATTTTTCTTTTTGCTTCCAATGTTTCAGCGTCAACTATTTTTGTAATCAGACTATAGTAGTTGCCTTTTATTGAGCTTTCCAGTTTTGTATCTGTTTCGCCCTCCAAAAGTATATGTTCGTTGTATGCAACAGCCTTATCGGAATGAATCACCGTGATGTCAGAAGGCTTTAATTGAGAATCCCCAATTTTTTCAACCAGCTTTTGAACAATAGCTTTTTTCGCAGAGTCATCGTCATCGGGGATTCTGGTAAGTACGCAATGTATATCCGTTGCTTTCTCGCTTGGTTTATACTCCGTAGCCGACCAAATATGCCTATACATCAGCCGCGTGCCATGAAAATTCTCAACGCTGTTAGCCGCAAACATAATTGTTGCATCTGGAATAATCGAGCAACACACCTTGCTAAGAATAGTAACACCAGCACGGGAATCAAGTAAAAGGAAATCTGGCTTCAATTCCGTTTTAATTTGATGCTTTAGCAACTCAAATATAAACAAGCCCTCGTTTCTCTCACCCGTAAACAGTTCAAGCCAATCAAGTCTGCCAAGTTTACTCCAGTACTTGCCGTCCAACCCCCTACCCGCGCTCATCAGCTTGATAAAGCTAAATTTCGTCTGCAAACATGTGTAAAAATACTCCGATACTGTTTTAGGCGGCTTTTCATGAAAACAGGTGTGAATATAATCCACCAACCCCAATTTGCTATGGTCAAGCTCGGGGATTAATTCGTTTGGCACAAATTTATGTATTATCCCAGGTGCTTCAAGGTCAAAGTCAACTATGCACACACTAAAATTACACTCCGCCAAATACTTAGCAGTGTACGCCAACGCCAAAGAACGCCCAACCCCGCCTTTGTATGAGTAAAATGCTACTGTTTTCATTATACACCTGCCTTTTGCATAACTGTACTACCTTCGTTGGAAGGATTATCAAGCAAACCATCAATAATCAGACTCATGTTCTTCGCGAGAACGGCAATCCAATCAAAAATAGACAATATGTTGTATTTTTCGTACACATTACTTTTTTTTATATCACCAGTACCCTCGTTAATAACAATCACCAAATTTTCGAGATGATTGTTAATATCACTTTCAATAACTTCAAGCACATCTCTATTTTCCGCTTCGGCGATTGCGCGTACACGCTCAACATTTTTGTTTAATGCCTTTATAAATTCAGGGTCGTCAAAAATAGTTTTATACATATTATTTAGCATCCTTCCTTTACAAAAATTAACTCTTTTAAGCTGCTGTCTTTTTTTATTGAATTAAAAAACTGCTCTTGAATATAACGATTTTCTTCCTTTTTTACATCTTCACTTGCATTTGCCATTTCGTCACCATTTTTATAACCCTTGCGTTGTAATACATCCGTTGCCATTGCTATGAATGTATTTTTTATACTCTCTTGCACTTCGCCACATTCTTTTTCTGATTTATTCAAAAATATTCTTGATTTTTGAATAAAGTAAATACTACCGTTATGTCCACATACCGCAATGTTTTAACAAAAGTGTTACGAACAAATACGTCTAAATCAGTCCATGACGGCGGCCAGCTATCGGGGTGGTTGTGAAACATTGATAGCAGCCCATTATTACGTTCATAATCTTTTATTTTAGATTCCAGTTCAAATAGACTCATAGCATAAATGTAAGTTCTTTCGCCGTTTGCATATTCGCAAAATAGGCTATCATCTACAGTATTAACAGCATAAAGTTTTTCTAAATCATTCTTTTGCCCGTATTCCAGTGTTAAAAGTAAATATTTCGTAAATAATTGAACTTCATTTTTTTTGAGATAACACTCTATTTTTTCACAATTTTTCTTCAAAATATCACTTGTTTCGTCTGATGTATGTCCCATGGTTATCAGCTCCGTAATTTTATGTATAAGGGCTTGCAACAGACGAATAAGTTTCGTTATTCTGATTCTGTTGCAAGCCCTTGTTTTTATTCCGCGCCTGCGTTTTTCGCAAAGCTTAAATCAAGAAAAGCGTTTACATCAATTTTGCCAGACAATGCAGGGGTGGTTACAGTGTCTATCAAGTAGTCTTGCATGTAGTTAAACTCGTCAGCTTTTGGCATTAATTTGTCCATAGAAACGCGGCGGTTGGGGTCTGTTAGAACTGCGCGAACTACGGGTTCTGGTTGGCCTAGGAAGTCTACGGCGGTTTTGATAGTGCTTTCAATGTCGCCGAAAACAGCTTTGCCAGATTCTACTAGAGAAGTAATCAATTCTTGAACGGCCTCGGGGTGTTTTTCAACTACGTCTTGTTTTACAACAACGGCGCAGCATGGGTGGTTTTGCATGATGTCTTTTGAAAGGGAGAGAATATCGCCCAGGCCGCTGTTTACAACTTGTGTTCCAAAAGGCTCTGCAACGATATAACCTGCAATAAAGCCGTCTGCATCGTATTCAATCATCATGGGGATTTGGCTTGGCGCAACAACTTCGGTTGTAACGTCTTTGCCTATGCCCACGGAAAGTCCTTCTTCTTGAAGGCGTTTATGCAACAGAATGTGATGCATAGATGCTTGGAAAGGAATCAAAACGGTTTTGCCTTTAAAGTCTGATAAGCTGTTGATGTTTGCGCGTTTGTTTGCAACAACTATGCTACCGTC
The DNA here is from genome assembly GCA_009785665.1 of Defluviitaleaceae bacterium. Classification (GTDB taxonomy): domain Bacteria; phylum Bacillota; class Clostridia; order Lachnospirales; family WQUN01; genus WQVC01. Next base: position 10,015 of record WQVV01000037.1, on the reverse strand, counting down.
GCGGTGGCTTAGAAGAAGCAGTTTTACATTTTTTTCGGAATAGTACAAGTCCATTGCGTAGGGTGCTAACATGAAAGCTACGTCAACTTCGCCAGCTTTTAGCGCGTCGCCGATTTCGTTCCAGCCTACTTTTTGTACCATTTCTAGGTCAACTTTTTCAAGTTGCTTTTCTTTTGTCATTCCCAAAATTAGATGGTCGATGATGGGCAGATAACCCACGCGTAGTGTTTGCTTTGCCATTTTACACCAGCTCCTATTCATATATTAATAACGAGCGAACATCTTGCTCGCCCAAGAATTTCCTGCCTTCAAGCCCTTCAAGCTCTATGAAGAAGGCACTTGCTACAACTTTGCCGCCCATTTCTTCGATTAGTTCGATGGTGGCTTTTGCTGTGCCGCCTGTGGCTAATAAATCGTCCACCAGCACAAATTTTTTCCCAGCTTCTACGGCATCGCGGTGTATTTCAATTATAGACGAGCCGTACTCCAGCTTATACTCCCTCCTTGCAGTTTCGGCAGGAAGCTTGCCTGCTTTACGCACGGGAACAAACCCCTTACCCAACTTATACGCTAAAGGCACTCCAAAAATGAATCCTCGTGATTCTGGCCCAAGCACTGCGTCAAACTCCACGCCCTCTAGCATTTCTGCCATAGAATCCACGGCCGTTCTCAGCACCTCGCCATCTTTCAGCGCGGTGGTAATATCCCTAAAAACAATTCCAGGAATAGGAAAGTCCCGAATCTCCCTAATACTTGATTTCAACACAACCAACACCCCAATACATATAAATCTCTAACACGGGTAAAATAACCCCACATAAACGAAAGGAGACACAACAATGACAAACTCAATCAACTGCAACGTAAACAGTTGCCGCCACAACGACCAAGCCCGTCACTGCACCCTAAACTCGGTAACAGTCGGTTGCAGTACAGCAACCCCTCACGCCTGCTGCGATACAGAGTGCGACAGTTTTGAAGAAAACTGTTAGGGACAGGGGAAAACAAAAGATAAAAGATTTTAAGTTCAAAAGATGAAAAGTCAAAAGATTTTAAGACCTTGGGGACGCTGTCCCCAACACCCCTGCAAGCTTTGAAAAAGCTTGACCAAATTTTATCATTGACTAGGTTTGTACTCAAGTGCAAATTTGAAAAATTATAGTTTTTTGGTGTCACATTCTCTGATGCGAAGCAAAAGGAATGTGAAGGGGGTGTGGGGGAAACTTTTGTAATCATATTCCCTAATGCGAAGCGAAAGGAATGTGACACAAAAGTTTCCCCCAGCGGTCTTATTCACTTTCGCTTCCGTTTACTTAGCGTATTCTATGGCGCGTGTCTCTCTTATTAGGCTTACCTTTATTTGACCAGGGTACTCTAGCTCGCTTTCGATTTTTTTGGCTATGTCGCGGGCTAGTAGGGTTATTTCGTCGTCGCCTACTACGTCTGGGAATACTACTATGCGTAGTTCACGGCCAGCCTGTATTGCGAAGGATTTTTCTACTCCGTCAAACTTGTCGGCTATTGCTTCTAGGTTTTGTAGGCGTTTGATATATGACTCTAGGGTTTCGCGGCGTGCGCCTGGGCGTGAGCCAGAGATTGCGTCGGCTATTTGGGTTATTACTGAAATGATGTTGGTTGGTTCTACGTCGCCGTGGTGGGATTCTACTGCGTTTATAATTAGGTCGGACTCTTTGTATTTTTTGCACAGAGCCGCGCCTATTGATACGTGTGAGCCTTCCATGTCGTGGTCTACTGCTTTGCCTATGTCGTGCAGAAGACCAGCGCGTTTGGCTAGGGAAATGTCTGCGCCTAGTTCGCCAGCTACTAGGCCGCAGAGGTAGGCTACCTCAATTGAATGCTTTAGAACATTCTGACCGTAGCTTGTGCGGAATTTCATTTTGCCTAGTAGGCGAGTTAGTTCTGGATGGATTCCGTGAACGCCTGTTTCAAACGTGGCGGCCTCGCCTTCTTCTTTTATTTGTACCTCTACTTCGCGGCGGGCTTTTTCTACCATTTCCTCAATTCTTGTTGGGTGGATTCTGCCGTCTAGCACTAATTTGTCTAGGGCTATGCGGGCTATTTCGCGACGCATTGGGTCGAAGCCCGATAGTATTACGGCTTCGGGGGTGTCGTCGATAATTAGGTCTATGCCCGTTAGTGATTCTAGTGCGCGGATATTGCGGCCTTCGCGGCCTATTATGCGACCTTTCATTTCGTCGCTTGGCAGGTTTACTACTGATACTGTTGTTTCTGCTACGTGGTCTACTGCGCAACGCTGTACCGCGCTTGCCAGAATTTCTTTCGCTTTTTTATCGGCTTCGGATTTTGCGCGAAGCTCAATTTCCCTAATCATTTTGGCGGATTCAAACCGCGCTTCTTGTTCTATTGTTACCAAAAGGGATTGTTTTGCTTCTTGTACGGTCATGCCTGCTATTCGTTCTAGTTCCTTGTGTTGCTTGGCTAGTGCGTTGTTTGCTTCTGATTGAAGCTCGTCCAATTTGTCGCTTCTTTTTTTGAGTTGCTCGTCTTTCTCGTTTGCTTTCTCAATTTTACGGTCTAGCACTTCTTCTTTTTGCAACAAGCGTTTTTCTAAACGCTGTAGCTCGTTCCTGCGCTCTTTCGCATCTTTTTCAGCTTCGTTTTTGGTTTTGATGCTTTCTTCCTTTGCTTCCAAAAGCATCTCTTTGGCTCGCGCTTCGGCGTTCCTTTTGGCTTCTTCTAAAAGGTTTTCTGCCTGTACTTCCGCAGTTCCTAATTTGGATTCAGCTACTTTCTTCCTATAAACTACGCCAACGAAAAAACTCAACACTGCTACAGCGGCAATTATGGCCAACCAAATTGCCGTAAGCATGGTATTACACCTCCTATATATTAAGTCCAAAAATGGACACAGAACTAATAATAACTTTTTTGGTAGTGGGTGTCAAATTTAATATGAAAAAAACTTAGAGTCTGTGTGGATTTTTTTGCAACCACTGTCTTTGCGAACAACAAATTAATACACAACACAGTAAAATGAAACCCCTCTCGTGAAAATAATTTTCGCCCAAGAATAAAAAACCGCCGCACCTTGTACCGAATCGGGACAAGGTGCGGCGGTTAGTTTATTCTATTTTTTGATTTATCACGTTGTTTCTGGCTGTTGACCTTGCGTTTGCGACTCTGCGCGGGCTACAGTCGGATAGAAAAGGTCGTCATCGTCTTCGTCGGAGTAACCAGGGGCATTTTCTACTTCTATGCTGCGATAAACTGGCATTCCTGTTCCCGCTGGAATTAACTGACCTATGATTACGTTTTCCTTTAGACCAATCAAGCGGTCTTCCTTGCCACGAATTGCGGCTTCGGTAAGAACGCGGGTAGTCTCTTGGAAAGACGCGGCAGAAAGGAATGAATCCGTAGCAAGCGAGGCCTTTGTAATACCCAAAAGCACACGCGTTCCAGTGGCGGGCTGACCGCCTTTGGCTTCGGTTTCCTTATTAATTTCCTCGAACTCCAGCCAGTCAATTAGCGAGCCTGGTAGAAGTTCTGTATCGCCGTTTTCGTCTATTTTAATACGCTTTAGCATTTGGCGTACAATTACTTCAATGTGTTTGTCGTTGATGTCTACGCCGTGAAGGTCGTAAACGCGCTGAACTTCTTGAAGCATATAGTCCTGCACGCCACGAAGACCCTTGATTTTTAGAATATCGTGAGGGTAAACGCTACCTTCGGTAAGTTCGCTACCAGCCTCTATTTCCTGCCCTGCATACACCTTTATGCGCGAGCCGTAAGGAATCAAGTATGGTTTTTCCTCGCCTGTTTCGCTACATGTGATTACAACTTCGCGTTTTTTCTTGCTGTCAACAACGGATACTTTTCCGCCAAATTCGGCGATTATGGCAAGCCCCTTTGGCTTACGGGCTTCAAAAATTTCTTCTACGCGTGGCAAACCTTTTGTGATGTCATCATTTGTTGCAACGCCGCCAACTTGGAAGGTACGCATTGTAAGCTGTGTACCAGGTTCACCAATGGATTGCGCCGCGATAATTCCTACAGATTCACCGATTCTTACTGCGCGTCCACTTGCCATGTTCGCGCCGTAACACTTACTACATAAGCCAATGCGACTGCGACAAGTAAGCACGGTGCGAACAAGCACTTCCGTGATTCCAGCGGCTTCAATGGCTTCGGCTTGGTCGGGGGTAATTAAACTGTCTGCGTTTGCCAAAACATCGCCTGTTTCTGGGTGAGTGATGTCGTCGATTGTCCAGCGTCCACGAATACGGTCAACAAGCGGTTCGATAATTTCCTCGCCGTCCACAAATGAACTTACCACCATACCAGGTTTTTCTACTTCATCTTTAACGCAATCCTCTTCGCGAATGATAATATCCTGCGAAACGTCAACCATGCGGCGTGTAAGATACCCAGAGTCTGCGGTACGAAGAGCGGTATCAGAAAGCCCCTTACGCGCACTATGCCCAGAGATGAAGTACTCAAGAACGGTCAAACCCTCGCGATAATTGGAACGAACAGGAATCTCCAGCGTTTTACCAGTGGGGCTTGCAAGCAGACCACGCATACCCGCCATTTGCTTCATTTGAATCTTAGAACCACGCGCACCAGAATCAAGCATCATAAATACGCTGTTTTCGTGGCTTAGATTTTCCATCAAGTCCTCGGTAACTTTGTCGGCGGCATCTGTCCACACTTTTAGAACTTTATCGCGGCGTTCGTCGTCGGTCATTAGCCCACGGTGGAACATTTTATAAATGCCTTCAATTGAGTTTTCAGCGTTTTCTAAAATTTGTGGTTTTGTGCCGGGAACTTCCATGTCAGAAACGGACACGGAAAGCGCGCTTTGCGTGGCAAAACGGAAGCCCAAATCTTTTATATTATCCAGCGTGATAGAGGTATCAACGCTACCATATCTGTTAATGCATCGGTTTACGATTTTACTCAACATTTTGTTGTTTACCAAGCAGTTAATTTCATATGAAAACTTATCAACACTACGGTCGATAAAGCCCAAATCCTGCGGGATTGCTTGGTTAAAAATCACGCGACCTACCGTGGTGTCCACGAGCTTGCTTTCGCCAAGTTCGTTTTTGCGACGCACCTTAATTTTTGCATGTAGATGCACTTCATGGTTATCATACGCAAGAACAGCTTCGTCCTCGTGAGAGAAAATTTTGCCCTCTCCAAACCTGTTGTCACGCTCTAATGTCAAGTAGTAAATTCCCAAAACCATGTCCTTGGTGGGAACGGTGATGGGCATACCATCAGAAGGTTTTAACAAGTTATTCGGCGCAAGCAAGAGGAATCGGCATTCCGCTTGTGCTTCCACAGAAAGCGGAACGTGAACAGCCATTTGGTCGCCGTCGAAGTCAGCGTTGTAAGCGGCGCAAACCAACGGGTGAAGCATCAATGCGCGACCTTCTACCAAAACAGGCTCGAAGGCTTGGATTCCCAGCCTATGCAAGGTTGGGGCGCGGTTAAGCATGATTGGGTGTTCCTTGATAACATCTTCCAGCGCGTCCCAAACGCGTGGTTCAAGTTTTTCCACCATGCGCTTTGCAGATTTTATATTATGCGCATCACCCGACCCAACAAGCTTTTTCATTACGAAGGGTTTGAACAGCTCAATAGCCATTTCACGGGGCAATCCGCATTGATAAATTTTCAATTTTGGGCCTACTACGATTACGCTTCGACCAGAATAGTCAACGCGTTTCCCTAGCAAGTTTTGACGGAAACGACCTTGCTTTCCTGTGAGCAAATCGGAAAGAGATTTCAATGCGCGGTTTCCTGGCCCAGTAACTGGGCGGCCACGGCGACCATTGTTAATCAATGCGTCCACGGCTTCTTGAAGCATACGCTTTTCGTTACGCACTATGATGTTTGGTGCACCAAGGTCTAAAAGGCGTTTAAGTCTGTTGTTTCTGTTGATTACACGACGGTATAAGTCATTCAAGTCGGAGGTCGCGAAACGTCCACCGTCTAACTGAACCATGGGGCGCAAGTCGGGCGGGATTACTGGAATTGCGTCGCAAATCATCCATTCTGGGCGATTGCCCGACAAGCGGAAAGATTCGATTACCTCCAGCTTTTTAATGAAGCGAAGGCGTTTTTGCCCTGTCGCGTCTTTCAGAAGATTTTTAAGTTCTTCTGATTCGCCTTCAAGGTCAATTGCCAGAAGTAACTCTTTTACGGCCTCCGCACCCATTCCTACTCGGAAGGTTGGTACACGTTGCGCGCCTATTGTACGCCACTGTCCGTGTTCTTCTAGTGCGTCGCGATACTCTTTTTCGGTCATCAGCGTTTTTACTGGAATGCCCGTGTCGCCGCCATCTAGCACAACATATGCGGCGAAGTATAGAATTTTCTCCAATGCGCGAGGGGACATTCCCAATATCAAGCCCATGCGGCTGGGGATTCCACGGAAGTACCATATATGCGAAACGGGGGCGGCAAGCTCAATATGCCCCATGCGTTCGCGGCGAACTTTGCTTTTTGTTACTTCTACGCCGCAACGGTCGCACACCACGCCTTTGTATCGAATCCGCTTGTACTTTCCGCAGTGGCATTCCCAGTCCTTGTTTGGGCCAAAAATACGCTCGCAAAACAAGCCGTCGCGTTCGGGTTTTAGTGTACGATAGTTGATTGTTTCGGGCTTTTTAACTTCGCCTCTACTCCACTCGCGAATTTTTTCTGGTGATGCAAGCCCTATTTTTATTGAGGAGAATGACATTGCTTGTTCGGTTTTTTCCGCCTTGTTGAAGTCCATTACACCTACTCCTCGTCATTAAAGATTCCGAAGTCATCATCGGTCATTTCGTCTGTACCAATTTCAAAGTCCATTAATGTTCCCAGCCCCAAGTCAAAGGGAATGGTATCGTCGGCGGGGATTTCTGCTAGTAGAAGGTCTTCGGGATTTGGTTCTAAATCTTCTGGTGGAATCTCTATATCTTCCTCTTCTTCTGCGGCAAAATCGCCTTCTTCAGACATTGAAGATGCATCTTCTGTGATGTCTACTTCCAGCATTGGGTCGGCAGTGGGTTCTTCTTCGTGATGGGGCATGTCGTCTGGTGCGTCTTCGCCGCCGCGTTTTACTGCTATCGCGCCGCCACGACGGATATATCCATGGTCGGCATCTTTGTCGGATTCAAGCCCTTCGAGGTTTACATCAACATTTAGGTCTTCGCCTTCCTCCACAGATTCCTTGATTACTACCTCTGTGTCGTCAGCCATTAGAACTTTTACGTCAAGACAAAGTGCTTGCAGTTCTTTCAGAAGCACCTTGAAGGATTCTGGAACGCCTGGCTCTGGGATATTTTCGCCCTTAACAATAGCCTCATACGTTTTAACGCGACCTACAATATCGTCGGATTTTACGGTCAAAATTTCTTGCAAGGTGTAACTTGCGCCGTATGCTTCCAACGCCCATACTTCCATCTCTCCGAAACGCTGACCGCCGAACTGAGCCTTTCCGCCAAGTGGCTGTTGCGTTACCAAAGAGTAAGGGCCTGTTGAACGCGCATGGATTTTATCGTCAACAAGGTGGTGAAGCTTCAAGTAATGCATGAATCCAACGGTTATTGGGCTGTCGAACTCCTCGCCACTGCGCCCATCACGCACACGGATTTTTCCGTCGCGGCTTATGGGAACGCCCTTCCAAATATCGCGATTGGCTTTATTTTCGTCTAGCTTTTGATAAATGTCGGGGTCAAGAATGTCTTTCCATTTTGCGGTGAACTCTTCCCAGTCGGTGTTTACGTAGTCGTTGGCTAGGTCGAGGGTATCCATAATGTCGATTTCGTTCGCGCCGTCGAATACGGGGGTTGCCGCCTTCCAGCCTAGGCATTTTGCCGCTAGGCCAAGGTGAACCTCCAGCACTTGCCCAATGTTCATGCGCGAAGGCACGCCTAGCGGGTTTAGCACTATGTCTAGGGGAACGCCGTTTGGCAAGAATGGCATATCTTCTATTGGTAGAACTTTTGCTATAACACCCTTGTTTCCGTGTCTACCAGCCATTTTATCGCCTACGGAAATTTTACGTTTTTGTGCGATATACACGCGTACTAACTGATTTACCCCTGGTGGGAGTTCGTCGCGTTTTGTACCAGGCGCAAGGTCACTGCGATTATCGCGTGTAAAAACTTTTACATCTACAACTATGCCACTTTCACCGTGGGGAACACGCAGACTTGTGTCGCGAACTTCGCGGGCTTTTTCGCCGAAAATTGCGCGAAGAAGACGTTCTTCTGCGGTTAGTTCGGTTTCGCCTTTTGGTGTTACTTTTCCTACTAATATATCGTTCGGGCCTACTTCTGCGCCGATTCTTATTACTCCGTCTTCATCTAGGTCTTTCATTGCGTCCTCGCCCACGTTGGGAATGTCGCGGGTGATTTCTTCTGGGCCTAGCTTGGTGTCACGCGCTTCGGCTTCGTATTCCTCAATGTGTATTGATGTGTACACGTCGTCGCGAACTAAAGTTTCGCTTAGAAGAATCGCGTCCTCGTAGTTGTAACCTTCCCACGCCATGAAGCCAATTAACGGATTTTTGCCCAGCGCGAGTTCGCCGTTATCGGTGGAAGGGCCGTCTGCAATTACTTGCCCTGCAATTACTTTTTGACCTTTTGTTACGATAGGGCGTTGATTTATGCAAGTTCCTTGGTTGGAACGCATGAATTTTGTTAGCTTGTAAACTTCTTTCGCACCGTCATTTCCGCGAATGGCAATATGGCTTGATGCTACTTCTTCCACTGTGCCAGCGATTTCGGAAATAGCTACTACGCCCGAATCCAGCGCGACTTTGTATTCCATTCCTGTACCCACTACTGGTGCGTCTGTGGTCATTAGGGGAACGGCTTGGCGTTGCATGTTTGAACCCATCAATGCGCGGGAAACGTCGTCGTTTTCGAGGAATGGGATTAACGCGGTTGCAACCGAAACAATTTGTTTCGGCGAAACGTCCATCAACGCTATGCGATTGGGTTCAAATTCTTGAATTTCGTCGCGGAAACGCCCTGCCACACGGCGATTTATAAAGTGTCCGTCTTCGGTTAGGGGTTCGTTTGCTTGCGCTATGATATAGTTTTCTTCTTCGTCGGCGGTGACATAAATGAAGCTATTTGTAACGATTGGTTGCCCGCCTTCTTTTGACACGAAGCGGTACGGGGCTTCAATGAAGCCGTACTCGTTGATTCGTGCGTAGGTTGCTAAGGAGTTAATCAGCCCAATGTTAGGGCCTTCGGGCGTTTCGATAGGACACATGCGCCCATAGTGCGAACTGTGAACGTCGCGAACTTCAAAGCCAGCGCGGTCGCGGCTAAGACCTCCAGGCCCTAGCGCAGAAAGGCGGCGTTTATGCGAAAGCTCGTCAAGAGGGTTGGTTTGCCCCATGAACTGCGATAGCTGAGACGAACCAAAGAACTCCTTAATAGCGGCGGTAACAGGGCGAATATTTATCAAAGCCTGCGGCGTTACAATGTCCATATCTTGAATTGTCATACGCTCTTTTACTACGCGTTCCATTCTGGTTAAACCTATGCGGAATTGATTTTGCAATAGCTCACCAACCGCACGAATACGGCGGTTGCCAAGGTGGTCGATGTCGTCGGTGTTGCCCACGTCGAACTCTACACCTATTGCATAACTAATGGCCGCCATAATATCTTCAAAAGTTACTGTTTTTGGAAGCAATTTGCCCATATTTTGTTTTATTACGCGGGACAATTCTTCTTTGTCGGGGGCTTCTAGTAACACGCGCAGGGTTGGATAGTATACTTTTTCTTGAATGCCGAAATCTTTTGCGGATAGCCCAAACGGCTCTAGGTGTGGGTCAATGTCTACTGTCATGTTGGAAAGCACGCGAAGAACGCGGTCTTCTTCCACTAGAATATCTACATGGGGGCAACCTGCATTTTGAATTTGGTCGGCTAGTTCGGCGGTTAATTCTGTTCCCGATTCGGCTATTACTTCGCCTGTGTCGGGGGAAATTGCGTTTGCCGCTAGAACTCGTCCTTTTACGCGG
>WQVV01000036.1 GCA_009785665.1 Defluviitaleaceae bacterium | reverse complement strand
CGGTTCTACAGCATACACAAAAAGATGCGAAGCCAAAAGAAGGAACTAGAGCAAATTTTCGACCTATACGCAGTACGTGTGTTGGTGGAAGAAGTAAGCGAATGCTACGAAGTCCTAGGACGATTGCACGAGATGTACACTCCCGTACCTGGTCGATTCAAGGATTACATTGGCATGAAAAAAAACAATGGCTATCAATCTCTGCACACCACGCTAATAGGCCCTGGCGAGCCGTTTGAAGTACAAGTACGCACCTACACAATGCACGCAGTAGCGGAGTTTGGAATAGCCGCGCATTGGAAATACAAAGCAGACGGCAAAGCGGCAAAGGACAAATGGTTACAAGAAATAATGGACTGGCAACGCGACATGTCAAGTAGCGAGGAATTTATCGACGCACTAAAAAATGACTTGAATGCCTTTCAAGAGCATGTATACTGCTTCACTCCACGCGGCGAGCTAATTTCATTAATTAGCGGGTCATGCGCAATTGACTATGCCTATGCGATTCACTCGGCAGTGGGCAACAAAATGACGGGCGCGAAGGTAAACGGCAAAATGGTACCCGTAGACCACCCGATTCAAACAGGCGACCAAGTAGAAATTCTAACCAGTCCAAATGCAAAAGGCCCAAGCCGCGATTGGTTAAAGCTAGTTAAGTCAAACACCGCCCGTACAAAAATAACCCAATGGTTTAACAAAGAAAGCCGCGAAGAAAATCTACGCAAAGGCCGCGAAGCATTAGAAAACGCGGCAAAAGACGAAAACATTACGCTAGAGGTACTATTCCAAAACGGACGCGACACAGATATTCTGGAGCGTTTTAATTGCAAAACCCTAGACCAGCTATACGCAATGATAGGCGTAGGTGGCTTAAAAGAAAAGATAGTAGTAAACCACCTAGTACGCGAGTACGAAAAAACCCTACCCCCACCAACCGACGAAGAACTAATGCAAAATCTGCTAGAAGCTGGCAAGAAGCTAGATAAGCAAAAGCTAAAAAGCGGCATTCTGGTAAGGGGCATAGGGGATACAGCCGTGCGGTTTGCCCGTTGTTGCGGGCCTTTACCAGGGGATGAAATCCTAGGATTCGTAACCCGTGGGCGTGGGCTAACTGTTCACCGCACAGACTGCGTAAACATCAAGCATATGGACGAATTTGAACGCCGTCGCCTACTAGAGGCACAATGGCATCTTGAAAAAAGAATAGGCAACAGCTATCACACCGAAATGCGAATAATCTGCGACGACCGAGATAATCTACTAATGGATATTTCAAAGGTGCTAACAGAGGAAAAAGTTCGCATGAAAACCATGAACGCCCGCACCATGCAATCCGAAACAATTTTCAACATTGGCTTTGAAATTGCAGACAATGTACAACTGGGTATACTAACGCAGAAATTACAAAACATTTCTGGTGTGTGCGAAATCACGCGGGTAAACGCATGATTAACTGTATTCTGCGTGGGCATGATTTTGTGAACGAAGTTCAAGTAACCGCGCAACTTTTTTTTGCGGGGGAGAAATTCGCATTTGTTGATGATGTTGCAAAAACAGGCTACACCGTGAAATCTGAAATGATTGGCGATTTTGTTCATGCATTCGTTTTAAAAGACTGTGTGGAGTTGGCGCATTATTGTGTTCAAATTGACCATTCGCGAGAATATTTAAACCCTCGCAGATATGTAATGTTAGCGGTGTATCACGCGTTACAAAAAGCCGTAGGTGCATACACACCATGGGGCACGCTTACGGGTATTCGCCCGTCGAAACTGGTGCGCGAATGGCTTGATGGTGGTTTTGACAATGATAAAGTAATATCCATCCTAATGAATCCCTTCTGTTGCAGCGAAGAAAAAGCCCGACTAGCCTTAACCGTAGCCCATGCGGAAAAACGTGTGGAAAGACGTATAAACAATACAATCGGGTTGTATGTAAGCGTACCATTTTGCCCGTCGCGGTGTGTGTATTGTTCTTTTAATACTTCGTTTAAGTTTGCTGATGAAACTTTTTTGGAACGGTATATTGCCGCGTTAATTGGTGAATGCCACGAAAAAGCCGTTCAAGTGCGCGATATGGGTGCGACGATTTCTTCAATATATGTAGGCGGCGGAACGCCTACTTTTTTGCCCGAAAATCTTTTGGAGCGGCTTCTTGGCGAAATTTGCGAAGCGTTCAGTGGAACGTCACCCCTCGAATTTACAGTAGAGGCAGGTCGTCCAGACACTTTAACGGCGGCAAAACTAAAGCTTCTGCGCAAACACAGCGTAAACAGAATAGCCGTAAACCCACAAACCCTAAACGACCAAACACTAACAACCATCGGCAGAAATCACACCGCCGATGATTTTTTTAAAGCATTTTGCATTGCTCGTGAGGTCGGGTTTGACTGCATAAACACGGATATAATTGCAGGTCTTCCAAACGAGACACCCAACGACATGCGCCGCAACATGGAAGCACTTGCAAAACTTTCGCCAGAAAACATAACAATTCACACGCTTGCGGTAAAACGCGCTTCCCGCTTAAATGAGCAACGTGCGAGTTCTACCCACACGGATTCCGCGCCTGACCCTCGCATAGTAGAATCAATGCTATCCATAGCGGCGGAGTATACCGCAAAAATGGGGCATTCGCCATATTATCTGTACCGTCAAAAAAACATGGTGGGGCTATTTGAAAACATAGGATACAGCCTACCCAATCACGAATGTCTATACAATGTGGGCATGATGGCGGAAGTTCAAACGATTCTGGGAATCGGCGCGGGAGCGGTAAGCAAATTTGTAGAAGGCACAAAAATAACACGGGAGTTCAACGCGAAGAATCCCGAGATTTATATAGAAAGAAGGGACGCAAAATGATACAAGCACCCAAAGGAACACGCGACGTATACGGCGAAGAAATGAAAATGTGGCGGCACATAGAGGACAAAATCCGCGCATTAACAGATGTCTATGGAGTATCAGAAATCCGCATACCCATTTTCGAGCATACGGAACTTTTCTTGCGCGGCGTAGGCGACACCACAGACATAGTGCAAAAAGAAATGTACACCTTCGAGGATAAGGGGGGACGCAGTTTAACCCTACGTCCCGAGCAAACCGCAGGTACAGCAAGATTCTATGTAGAGCGTGGAATGCACAATCAGCCGCAACCAACGAAGCTATTCTACATTGGGCCAAATTTCCGTTACGAGCAACCGCAAGCTGGACGGTATCGCCAGCACTATCAGTTTGGTGTGGAGTTTTTTGGCGCGAGTGGCCCTGCGTTGGAAGCGGAAGCAATTTCTTTAGGCTGGGAGCTGCTAAACTCTCTTGGTGCGAAAGATATTCACCTTCACATAAACAGCATAGGTTGCCCCGATTGTCGCAATGCCTATCACGAAACGCTAAAGGCATTTCTAAACGAGAAAATGGACAACCTTTGTGGGTTATGTCGCCAACGCCTAGACAGAAATCCTCTACGCGCCTTAGACTGCAAAAACCCAAGCTGCAAAGAAATAATGAAATCCGCACCCTCCGTGCTAGACTCCTTAGACGAAGAATGTCGCGCCCACTTTGAAGGTCTAAAGGATATACTAACACGCTTGGGCATTCCCTTCATTGAAGATGCAAAAGTAGTGCGTGGGCTTGATTACTATACTCGCACAGTGTTCGAGTTTATCAATGACGGCACAACAGTAATTGGTGGTGGTCGTTACGATGGTCTAATTTCTCAATTTGGTGGTGCGGCAACCCCTGGTGTAGGATTCGGTATGGGAATAGAACGGCTGGTTCGTTTATTGGAAGCGCAAAACATCACCCCCAAAATCACCAACGCCCCCGAAATCTTCATAGGAAACATGGGTGCAGATGGTTTTGTAAAAGCGCAAGAGCTAACCTACGCCCTAAGAAAAGCAGGAGTCCACGCCGAAAGCGATTTGTTAAATCGCAGCGTAAAAGCCCAAATGAAATACGCCGACAAAATAAAAGCGCAATACACAATAATTTTAGGCGAAACGGAACTACAAGAAAATTCTGCAAACCTAAAAAACATGCAAACAGGCGAACAAGAAAACATCTCGCTGGATAATTTAATTGCGAAATTCGCAAAAGCTTGAGTAAACAAAAATCCAGAACTTACATTAGCATCAACCGCCTTGAAAGTTTATAATGACGACTGTAACTTGTAGCGTCGTAAACGAGTAGGGGAGGTACATATGGACTTTATTCAGAAGCATAGGAATGTACTTGGTGTGGCCTTGTTGTTGGCAATAACAGTGGGGATTTTGTTTTTGGCGTATCTTCGCGGAAGAAGCACACCAGAATTTATGGAATACTCCGTGTTTATACAAGCGGTGGAAGATGGTTTAGTGGAAACGGTGAATCTGGGAGAAGGCGCGATGCTTGGGTTTACGCTTTCTGAAAGCGAAGGCGAGTACATAACAAACAATCCACGCCGCGAAGATTTCAAGGAATTTTTGCTACTTGAAGGCGTGACAGTAAGCGAAAGCACTCATACAGATTTTGGATTTTTGCAAATAGGATTTACAATTGCGTTAATCGCAGGGGTTTTGTTATTTGTGCAACGGCGAAACAGCGCGGTGAAAGCGGGTGGAGGGCTTAGTCCCGTGACCGTCTCCGCAGGGGATAAAAGCGAAAAACTTTGCGGTTTTGACAATGTAGCAGGAAACTTGGAAGCAAAAGAAAGCGTAAAAGACATTGTAGATTATCTACGCGAGCCAGAAAAATTCACGCGTTATGGTGCTAGAATGCCACGCGGAATTTTATTCCACGGTAAGCCTGGCACGGGCAAAACTTTGATGGCACGCGCAATGGCTGGTGAAGCGGGCGTACCGTTTTATGCGGTAAGTGGTTCGGATTTTGTGCAGATGTATGTAGGTGTTGGCGCGGCGCGTGTTCGCGATTTATTCAAGAAAGCTCGCGAAGCGGGAAGCGGGGTAATCTTCATAGATGAAATTGACGCACTTGGAAAAAAACGCAGTGACGGCGTAAACGGAAACGACGAGCGCGAACAAACTTTAAATGCCTTGCTAACAGAAATGCAAGGATTTTCTGAAGGCACAGGAATAGTAGTAGTAGCGGCAACAAACCGTCCAGATACATTAGATGAGGCATTAATGCGCCCTGGTCGTTTCGACCGCCGTGTAGAAATAGGTTTGCCAGATGTAAACGCCCGCAAGGAAATTCTAAAGCTACACGCGAAGGGCAAACCTCTTGCAGGAATAGACATGGAAAAACTTGCACATGACACAGTATTTTTTAGTGGGGCAATGTTGGAAGGGCTTTTAAACGACGCGGCGATAAGCGCGGCACGACGCGGCGGCGAGAATATTTCGCCAGAAGACATAACATCAGCGTACTACACCGCATTAGCGGGAAGCGAAAAAAAAGACCGAAGCCATATCCGTCAACAAGAACGCGAAATAACCGCATGGCATGAATCTGGACATGCAATCGCGTCGATAAAAACCAATCCAGAAAACCGCGTTGCGAAGGTGACGATAATTCCATCAACAAGCGGAGCGGGGGGATTTTGTGTAAGCATTCCGCCTGAAAGAATGTACTACACCAAGCAAGAACTTCAACAACAAATAATGGTGAGTCTAGCAGGCAGATGCGCCGAAGAAATACGCTACGGCGCAGACAACGTAACAACAGGCGCGTCCAATGACATAGAAAAAGCAACAAATACAGCAATGCAATACATCACAAAATTTGGCATGGGAACAGGCATAGCCGACCGCGCCATACTAAAAGACGACCGCCGAGTAGCCGAAGAATGCAACGAATTAATAACCACACTTTATCAAAAAACATTGGAGCTACTACGCGAAAACTTCACCGCGCTAGAAACTCTATCCCAAGAGCTTTTGGAAAAAGAAACAGTAGATGGAGAAAAAGTTCAAAAAATATGTATGGTAAATTAAGCAGGGTAAATACTATTACAAATAAGTGACGTGTTGCAGAAGGGGGAACATACCCAACCCCAACACGTTTACTAAGATGAAAGGCGGGCGGCATAGCCGCTTGTCGCCGATAACCTGTATGCAAGGCTACTTGTACGTCTCGAAGCCAGTTACAGCGTTTAGGCGAAAAAATTTTCAGAAGAGGTGCGACATGAAACAATTCAAAATTACTCGCAAAGTAGCGGTCTTCCTGCTGGCCGCAATCATGGTGATAACCATGACAGCAACAGTATTTGCCATAGCAATCATGGACGAAGACGGCAACATTATCGAAAACGAAGTGTTGGAAGGCGGCATTGTCCCAATGATGGGCGAACTCGACTGGGATTACGACAACTATGACTATCTTGATTCGGAACATGGATTTTTCGTGTTCACCCCATCATACCGTTCGGAAACGGGCGAAGTGGTAGAGTTTTGGCAAAACGACCATGCCGAAACAGAGTTCGTAAGAATCAGAATCCACCTAGAAAACGACGAGTACACCCACGCAGATTTCCTAGTTGACAACAACACTTTTGTAATGGGCGAAGAGCCAGCACTAGGCGATACAATCACAGGATTCTTTGACACAAACATGCCAATGATTATGATTTACCCACCACAGTACAACACAGTAGTTCTGGTAAATCGCGCCGAAAACCTACCCCGCGTAATAGTAGCTCGCTTCAACGAAGAATGGGTAAGCTCTGACGAGCAATTCCATTTACGCCTAAACGAAGACACCCCAATATCTTTCCAAGGTGGCGACGTTTTCGAGGGCGACATCAGCGAACTTGTAGGACGTAAGCTTGTGGTAGAGTTTACAGTTTCACACCGCAATATTCCTGAAACAATTCCAAATCCGCAAAAAGTAACCGTTTTGTACGAACGCGCAGTTCACCCAACACTAAATCTTGACGAAGGTTGGGGAGAGGGCTGGGACGAGAATTTTGATTTTGCATACGACGCGATAGGTCACAGCTACAATGTATACGACACAGCAGTAGTAAATGATGTGTGGCAAAGCGTAGAATGGCATGGTTTTGCCACAGTCGGAGAAATCGACTGGTCGGCATACGATATAATTATCACAATCAACGGGCTTTCACTCGGCGTACCAAATGCGCAAGCTAAGGCAGTAGACGACTCCGAACTCCCTAACTTCGTACCACTACGCGCCATAACCGAAATGCTAGGGTTCACCCCAGTATGGAACGCCGAAACCAAAAGCATAAAAGTAAACAGCCCACACGGCGAAATATCCCTACGAGTAGGTGACCCATACTACGCAATTCAAAGCCCCAGCGGAGTTTTATCAACCTTCACCCTAGACGCACCAGTAATAATTGACGGAAGCACCTACGTACCAATAAGATTCTTCCGCGACGTTTTTGGCTTCAATAATGCATGGTGGGAAGGCGGCAACGTATCCCTAGACAACGCCGAAAGAATGGAATAGCGGCGCAGCCGCTTTTCGCCGATGAATAGCAAGAAGCCCCAAACAGTTGATGTTTGGGGCTTTTCTACTGTTTGCACATATGCGATTATCCCCTATTTTTTGAGGCCTTCGATTGTGTATATATGCAAAGGTTTTTCTCCTTTGGATAATGCTGGCGCATTTTCGGTCTTATCTAACCGAAGCACTTTCTTATCATAATTTACGCCCCAATTAAAGTATTTCAAAATGTCGCTACCAAACAAACTGCGAAGTTGTGAATCAAGAGCAAAGAAAATTCGGCAATTTTGGATTTCACGTTCACCAAATTTTATCGAAATATTTTCGATATACTGCAAACGAATATCACTCGAAGCTGTTGACGCGCTTAAATGGTGAAAAGGGCAACTCTCTAAAAATTCGCGTGTGTAGCCGAGATTATATAAATCTTTGCTGTCTATGGTTGTGAAATCTGAGCCAGAGTCCAACTTAAAACGAACACCTTTGAAAGACTTGTAACCACTCGTCATGACATTGGCATTAAAATCTACCCGTCCAAGACTGTTAAACTCAAACGGAATACTTATCGACCCCATAACGACAACCCTCCAATTTGCGGGGTATCATTAAATCCCTCCATAACCACAGAATTGCCCCTGCTTCGCCCTAATGCCCTTTCGGTTTCATAGGCTTCATCCTTGCTATCTGTTACCAAATGCACAATGCCCATGTACTTGTAAGTTTCGGGGTCGTATTCCATTTCAACAAATAGAATCCATTGTTTGGGGTATCGCATGTAGGCTTCTTCGCTCCAGATTTTATCTTGGCTAGGCATAAAATGCTCCTTTTAATATTTATTTGTTAATCGTAATCAACCAATTTCTTCATAACGAAAAGTGCCAAGTGTTTCTCCTTGCGGGCACAACAAGGTCGTGGTTCCTCCACGGTAGTGTAGTGAGTGTCGAAACAGCATACTATACTCAACTTGCACATATTCAATATTCTTAGCTTCCTCAACATAGGCAGAAACAGGAACTTTTATTACGCACAAATTATCAACATCAAAAGCAGTGTTAAAATAATCCCATAGACCTTCGTTAGTTTTTTCAATGTCCTTTGGAACACTAATAAGTCTTTTGCGTACACTTGTACTCTTTTCTCTTGCTAAGAAGGTTTCTGGAGTATGTCCGCATTCAAAAATTTGTAACGACTTATCTTCTCCATTTTTTTTGGTATACATTAGGAGATGAGCGCACTTTGAACTTAGCAGTATCTCGTCATACCAATATCTCAAAACAATAATTGGCTTGATTGTTTTGAACTTACGAATTTTTCGCCTTGGCAGGAACGGGACACGAATTACATCACCATCAGATGTGTGTAGTATTAAATGTGATTCGTTTCCAGATAATTTTATTTCATCATTGATTTGCAGACAAGAATACTCATCCATTTTAATTCTAACTACACCATTACCCTTAATTACAAGAGGTTCATCTTCCCACCGCTGTATAAGCAAGGCATGACCATTGTTGTAGATGCAGTATACATGGCTAATAAAAAAGTCCCTAAAAGCATAGTTTTTCAGTTGAAAACTCATAGAGTTTCCTATTTTGCCCATAACGTTAATCTTTCCAGTGACCACGATATGCTTAGAACAATGTGTCAAATAAAAAACAAAAAACGCAATGGAAAGAGTAGCGAAACTCGCCAACCTATCAATCATACAAGTCACAATATAGGATAAATTTGCTATCATCTAACTACCTCCTGTCAATTTTTGACGCTTACGTATCTTATATTCAAAATCTCCTATATTTTCGGGGTCGCTGATTCCGAATACACGCAAAAAATCAATCAAAAAGGACTGCGCTTGTGCTTCTTCGTTTTTTGCATCCTTCCAACGCTTGGAAAATGCCACGGCGTTAGATTGTATTTCTTCCCATGTGAACCGCATTTTATCACCTACAATGGTGCAACGGATTGCCTCGTCACACGCTAGATTTCTATATAAATAAATATATCACAGTAGTCAATGAGCTTCAAGCGTGACCGTCATTTTGTTCGGTAATGGGTCGAGCAAAAACAAACAATTTTTCTCGAAATTGCGCGTGAAATCAACGCAAAAACGGGTGTCCCTATTTCTGGGAAGACCCGTTTTTGTGTTAGATACCTCTTTTTAGGATTAGCAATTTTTGACCTGCGGTAACTTTTCCTGGGTGTTCTATGTCGTTTACGGATAGTAGTTCGTCTAGTGGGGTGTTGTAGCGTTTGGCGATTTTCCAGAGGTTGTCGTCGTTTTGAACGATGTAGACAGTCATGCTGGCTTGGCTTGCTAGGGTGGCGTGGTCTATTTCGGAGAAGTCTATGTCGCGGATAATGCGAGTTTCTTCTTGTTCTACTACGCGGGTGTTGAAGGTTAGTAGGAATCGAACTTCTGTTTCACGAGGGGCTAACATGTTGAAGGTAACGTGGTCTATTGAGATGTCTACATCTACACTCATAGATGGGTCTGCGCCCTTGGCTTCTATTACTTGGCGATAGGGGATTACGGTTTTGAAGCTGGAAAGCGGGGTAGTGTCGCTTTCTGCAACGTAGAGAATATCGGTGTTGATTGCGCCCTCTACTACAATTTTGTCTTCGATTACTTTTATGTCGTCTATGTGGGCGTTGCCTTTTACGCGGAAGACTTGTAGCATATCTGGGATAGAGGGGGCTGTTCCCGATAGAGTGACTACTTCTTTTACGGGGGTTTGGTTGCGGTTTAGGCATACTAGGCGGGGGTATTTTACGGCGGTTTTGGTTAGGGAAAGCTGCTGATTTATAATGTAGGCATCTTCGAGAATTGGGAATGTTTCGGAACTGTATACTTTCATTTCCACGCCTACGGAGATTTCTACTTCTAGTATGCGGTCTTCGCCGTCGTCGTCGGGGCGTATTGATACATGATGGTCTAGGACTTGCAGAACTACATCGGCAAACATGTCTTCGCGTGCGCCAGCTATGTCTATTGGGCCGTTGAAAGGTAGTTCGCTTTCTATGAAGTCAATGAAACTTTCCTCGTTGTCGCCGCGATACAAAGTTGTTAGCGATAGCTCGCCCGAAAGATTCACTCGCCCGCTGGAAATTCGCATTTCTTGATTAGTAACTCCCGCCGTCACTTGCAGAATTTCGCGGATATTTGGCTTTGATGATGGTAGCACTAATTGCTCTTTTACCACGAAGCGGTCTATTCTGTTTTCAATTGTGCGGTTTAGATTCAGGTCGGATTTTAGTAATTGATTCTCTGGCACGTCGTTGATATGTACAACCATTTCATGGGCATCGCTACGTTCTGCCGTCATTGATACGTTTACTATTGCGCGATAATTGACCTTTCTGTCGTTTACCACGCGGTAGTCTATGTTGGCTATGCTTGCTTTTGCCCGTACCCACATGTCCTTTGATACGCCGTCCAAGTTGATAAAATCGTCCAACGGGCGACTTAGGCTTATGGCATGTACAGATTTGTCTGCGCTCTTGGCTACATACAGCACCGACAGATTCAACCGCCCTACATAGTTTACGCGGTCTGCACCAGCTTCGGTGCGGTCTATTATTACTTGCTCTTCTGTTTGTAACAAAAGTGCCATGTCTGGCTTGGTGTCTGGCACAATTAAGTCGCCTTCCAGCATTACTTGCACTTGCTCGCTTCCTACCGACTGGTCTAAAAAAACCTGTTCTCTTACTAACTCTGCCATAATATAAAAAACCTCCATTCACTTGTCTAGTTTCTCTCTACGACAATATATGATGGAGGCCTTGATTGTATTCCTATATTCCTATATTAAACTGGGGCTAAATCACCCTAATCACATAACGTAATCTCAACGACGTTGGTTAATACATCGGTATAGCTGAATGATAATTTGCGGGAGGGGTCGGGGCCGTCGCTTAGTTGTACCGTAAAAATGCTAGGGTAAACATTAGAAATTATTCCCTTACTTATTACCGATTTATGACGACCTTTGTTTGTTTCAAGCCTTACCTTACTTCCGATATTTTTTTGAATATCACTTCTTACATGAAATACATCGCTTCTGTCAAACAAGTGATTCACCTCTCCTATTTTTTAGTTTGTAGTTCTGACCGACGCTCTACCCCCTTTTCTAAATTTTTGTCAATAGGGCATTATACCCTACTGAACTGATTGTGTCAAATTTGTGGAAAAGCTGGAATACATACACCACAAAATAAAAAAAGCGGCACAGCCGCATTTCGCCGATTACATGTATTGGCAAGCTACGCATACGTCACGAAGCCATGAACAATTTCCTAGCATATAAAAAAGCGTCACAGCCGCATTTCGCCGATGACATGCATTGGCAAGCTAACGAATACGTCTCGAAGCCATGAACAGTTTCCTAGGAAATAAAAAAATTTTTATTTATAAATTTAGCCTTGAATTTGCCTTAGCTATTATGTTAAAGTTCTTTGAGAGATTCCAAAAGCGAGGAGAAAAAGTTGCAGTTGTTCTTTACATTTTAAAATGCAGAGGACAGCCGTTTTTTTATATACAAAATAACCTATGGGGGTTAGCAAAATGAATATTTCAACATTAGTTAAAATTTTAGTAGTGATGTTTGTATTTTTGGCAGGAACGAGTGTGGCGTTTGCAGTGCTTGCATCTCGTGCAGATAGCAGATTGGAATATGCAAGCGAGCAGAGATTTGCTCTTTACAGAGCGGTACATGATTTGCAAAACGCATCTGGTGATTTAACCCGCTGGGCGCGCAACTATGCCATAACTGCAAACAGGGCTGAATATGACGCTTACTGGGACGAGATTTTTACAGTGCAACGACGTGACCGTGCTGTTGCAACTTTTGCTGAACACAATGCCCCGCAAAACGAGCAGACGTTGATACAACAAGCCCTCAACCTTTCCAATACGCTTGCTTTACTGGAAGATGAAGCCTTTCAAGCTGTTGCCGCAGGAAATATGGAATTGGCCGCAGACCTTATGTTTGGTCATGCCTACGAAGAAGGCAGGCTTCCAATTATGAACACCCTTAGCGAGTTAAGCGAAGTAGTAGAAGCTCGCACACGGCTGTATCAAGAAAGTGCACGAATCATAGCACTTATCTTTGAAGTATTGGCAATTGCATCTGTTATTATATTTGCTATTTTCAGCATAGCGGGTGTGCTAATTATTTTGCACAAAACTTCTCCTCTACGCGCACTTGCTACGGCCGCCAAAGAAGTAGCCAAAGGCAATATTACAGTTAATTTTGACACAAGCAAAAATGATGAAATTGGGCAAGTTTCAAAGGATTTTGCAGCGATTGTGCAAAACTTGCACATAATTGAAGATGCTTTTAACAAAGGCGCGTATGCCAACCAGCATGGAGATATACTTTATAGACTTAAAGACGAAAGACTAGGCGGGGTGTACGCAAGAATTTTGGAGAAGACAAACGAAATAACATACGAGTATCTGCTTACAATAGACTCGCTTTCTGAACCATTTTTATATGTGGATGAAAATTTCAAAATTTTGTACGCCAACGATATTATCCAGAACTACACAGAGAAAAAAGGCGATAAAATTCTGGGTATGCATATAAACGACTTAGTGCGTAGCGATTTATCCAAGCACCCTGCCACCGTAAAAGCGTTTAGCGATGGAGTTCGGCAAGATAACATAGTAATGCAATTGCAGTTAAACGAAACACAGCTTTTTGATGTGGCTTATAGTTGTGTACCGTTTTCGTATAACGGCAGAGTTGTGTGTGCATTGATATTGTTGACAAATACAACGCATGTCCGAAATATCCAAAGACATGCCGAAAAACTTAACACATACCGCAATAACCGTACCGAAAAACTCACTAACACCATTATAGATGCTTTCGCAAAAGCTAATTTAGCCGTAAACATTCCCAAAAGTGAACACGACGAAGATACAAAGGAAATTGCCAAAGCTCAAGATTCCGTGGAAAGCGTGGTGCAAGACGCAACAAACATAATAAAAAGCTATGTAGACGAAGTAAGCGATGTCCTTGCGGCTATTGCGAATGGTGATTTAACAGTGCAAATAACACGGGAATATGTAGGGGATTTCGCAAGCATTAAGGACAACATCAATAATATAACGTCAAGCCTACACAAAAATATGTCGGAAATTTCAACGGCGGCGCAGAATGTTCTTGATGGCGCAACACGAATTACATCAAGTTCGGTGGAACTGTCTGGTGGCTCTACCGAGCAAGCGGTTTCGTTGGAAGAACTTAACACATCTGTTGCGACGATTAAACTTCAAACGCAAGACTTTGCAAAGAACACAAGCAAAGCAAGCGACTTTTCCCAAAAATCCGCCGCCGACGCAAAAGAGGGCAACGACGCAATGGGGCAAATGACAGACGCAATGGGACAAATTAAAGACTCTTCCCAAAACATCTCAAAAATTATCAAGGTGATTCAAGATATTGCGTTCCAAACCAATTTGCTTGCGCTAAATGCCGCTGTAGAAGCCGCCCGCGCAGGCGAACACGGAAAAGGTTTTGCAGTAGTAGCCGAAGAAGTAAGAAATCTAGCCGCAAGAAGCCAAGGCGCGGCCGCCGAAACTACCACTCTAATACAGAACTCCATTTCAAGCGTAGAATCTGGCTCGTCTATTGCACAAACTACAGCACAATCCTTAAACGCAATAGTCGAAAGCTCGACGCAAGTTCTTTCCCTTATCAACAACATAACCACCTCTGCCAACGACCAAGCCGAAATGATTACTCAAGTAAGTTCTATCCTGTTGGACACTGCCCACGCCGTTCAAGATAATTCAAAGTTCGCACAAGATGCCGCCGCAACCGCAGAGGAATTAAGTTCACAATCTGAAATGCTAAAGCAAATGGTTTCGTTTTTTAAACTGTAATGGTCGCACACCCTTAAATTATTTTTACGCAAAATCCCCCGTAGTGCCTAAATTGGCATTGCGGGGGATTTTTTGTGGGGCAATTGAAGAAATCCACCAAATTTGCAACCACGTAGTTGCGGTGTTACAATAACGACTGGCGGGGGAAATAATATGCTTAATAACTTGAATGTAAATGATAAGCAGTTTGGAACAAAAATAGGAAAACACGCCCAAGATTACGGACTTGACCCGAAAAACGCTGAACATAGAGAAGTGATGCGTCAAATAATAAATGACATTGTAGACAATTATGATGAAATACGAGTTGGAACATTTTTGGGGCAAACTGGCAATGTTGATTTTTATGTAAAAGGGCAAGATGTTGTTATTGCTAACAATGGTAGGTTTGTTTCGATATTGAAAGATGGGGTAAATAATCTTCATGTGATGCAAGCAATAAGGAGGTGATAGCGTGTTGACATTAGACAAAAAGAGTGAAAATTACATCTCAATACTTAACGAAGCTGCTGAATCATATAACTGTATTTTTTTTGAAGATAGTGGTGAAGGGAATGACCTAGTAACTGACACGCTTTATTGTGAGAATGTTTCGGGTTGGCTAATACCTTTTGACAATAGCAATAAGTTTGCCGAAATACCAAAGGAAAGTAGATTTGATTCAGATGAATGGGACGATTATTTCGTATTTGCGGAATGGAGCAGGGCAGGTAATGACCTTGTAATTAAGTTCGTGAAGTACCCACAACCCCCGTTGTTTGAAGACCGTAAGCAAATAGACGAAATAGGCTTTATAAAGTCTCACGTATTTAACCAAACTACAAATTCAATAACCAAAGACAAAACATTCAACCAAGCTTTGAAACCAACAGGGACGTAGTGAATTGGTGTATGAGCGTCTTGGGTAAATGACGAAAAATCCCCCGTAGTGCCTAAATTGGCATAGCGGGGGATTTTGCGGTGTAGGTTTAAGAAACTGTTCACGGCTTCGAGGCGTATGCGTTAGCTTGCCAACGTAGGTCAACGGTGAAATGCGGCTGTGCCGCCTGTGTCGCCAAAACCTAACGCAGGCATATCCATGTTAAGGTAAGTATCTGGTACAGTGCCGCTGATTATTGTGTCCACTAGGGAAACATGCCGTATGACTTCAACTTCAGTCGATTGAACAGGATTTATAATTCTTACTACGGATTCAACCGTAAGCCACACGGAAAAATGCGTTTGGTTAATGCCCACTGCTGTGAAACTAGATTCGTAATTTACAAGCGCGTTGCCAATAGGCGCGAGTTTGAACGAAAACTCTGGGCCAACCTGCGCCAAGGTGTCCAAACCCAAAGCCATTCCGAGCGGAACATAAACGACTTCTGGTTCAAGATTGTTAAGATGTTCGGAAATGGATTGCGCCGCCGTATTACTAATTTCATTCACCAAGATAGTGTTCACGCTTAAAATGGGATTTGTGTCGGGGGATAGTTGTGTTTTCATTATGAAATCGGCGGCGGTTATTTGGTTTTCTGCTACTATGTCGTGAATTACCTCGTTGATTACGGCGTTGATTTCTGTTTGAATGCGGAGTTCTGCTGCCTCCAGTACCATGGGAAGAATCCGCCTATCGAAGCGATAGAAGCTGTACGCAGATAATGCCACCAGCAAAAACAGCATTGTGAAAAATACATATCTGCGCGGTATTCCGCCCCCAGAACGCTTGCCTTTTTTCTTGACTGCGTCACTTGGCGATTCGTATAGCCAGCCCGTTATTCCGCGTGGTTGGTCTTTTGCCGCGCTTTTCGCCGCAATTGGTAAAGTCGCGCCGCCGCGTCGTCCTCTTCGTCTAAACCATCTTTGTAAATTTCGTAATTTTCTTCCCATATCGCACCCCGTCCACAATCATGGTATAGTATATGCGCCCCCTTGCGGGGATAAATCTTGTCAACGAGGTTACGAATATGAAAACATTAGTAATAGCCGAAAAACCATCCGTAGGACGCGACATTGCCCGCGTATTAAAATGCACACAAAAAGGTGATGGTTTTCTGCAAGGCGAAAAATACATTATTTCTTGGGCAATAGGCCATCTAGTGACACTGCAAGAACCCGAAGACTACGCGCCATCATTAAAACGCTGGAGTTTTGGCGACCTTCCAATAATGCCAGAATCAATGGGTTTAAAAGCAATACACAGAACAAAAGACCAACTAACCATCTTAAAAAAGCTAATGAACAACCACGAAACAACAAGCATAATCTGTGCAACGGATAGTGGGCGCGAAGGCGAATTAATTTTCCGCTACATATACAAATGGGCGAACTGCAAAAAACCCGTGAAACGTCTATGGATTTCCAGCCTAACAGATTCCGCAATCTCCGACGGTTTAGCAAAAATGAAAGACGGAAGCGAGTACGATAACTTATACGCATCAGCAAGATGCCGCGCCGAAGCCGATTGGTTAGTAGGAATGAACGCCACCCGCGCCTACACACTAAGCCAAAACGAACTCCTACCAATGGGACGCGTGCAAACCCCAACCCTAGCAATGTTAGTAACCCGCCACAACGAAATAGCCGCCTTCAACGCAAAAGAATACTACGAAGTAAAAGCCGATTTCGCGCTAGAAACAAAAGAAATATACCAAGGCACATGGATAAACAAAACCAACGAAGAAAACGACGAACGCACCTACAAAAAAGAACAAGCCGAAGAAATAGCCAAAAAAGTAAAAGGAAAAACAGGCAAAGCCGAAAGCGTAGAAACAGAAGAAAAACGCCAGCTACCTCCACAGCTATTCGACCTAACAGAACTGCAACGCGAATGCAACCGCAAACTAGGCTTTTCCGCGAAAAAAACGCTAGAGGTAGCGCAATCGCTATATGAAAAACACAAGCTAATCACCTACCCCCGCACAGACAGCCGTTATCTAAGCGAAGACATTGCGCCAAAGCTTCGCAAAACAATAGAATCCGTAGCCACTCCCGATTACCAACCCTTCACAGATTACCTGCTATCCCTACCAAAATTACCAACCTCCTCCCGCATAATAAACAACGCCAAAGTAACCGACCATCACGCAATAATCCCAACAGGCAAAAAGCCCTCAGCGTCCCTCTCTCCAGACGAAGCCGCCGTATACGACCGCATTTTACGAAACTTCCTAGCAGTATTCCACCCCGCCCACGTCTACGACGTAACCACAGTAATAACAAAAGTAGAAGACGAATCCTTCCGCTCCAAAGGTCGCGTAGAAAAATCCGCAGGCTGGACAGCAATCTACGCCCACGAGTCACCAAAATCAAAATCGAAAACAAAAAAAGACCCCGCCGAAATAGAAGAAAAACTACCAGCAATAAAAAAAGACGACCCCGTATCAGTACAAAACGTGGAAGTCCAACACAAAAAAACGCAACCACCAAAACCCCACACCGAAGCAACCCTACTATCAGCAATGGAACACGCAGGCCGCCTAGTAGAAGACGAGACTCTAAAAGAAGCCCTAAAATCCTCTGGACTAGGAACACCCGCTACCCGAGCCGCCATAATAGAAAAACTAATCTCATCAGGCTACGCCACCCGCGCAAAAAAGAATCTACTCCCCACAGAAAAAGGCATCAAGCTAATAGAAATAGTCCCTCCCGAAATGCGCCAACCAGAAACAACAGGCAAGTGGGAGCGAGCCCTAACCAGAATAGCCCAAGGCGACATGGACGAACGAAAGTTCATGGCAAGCATACGAAGGTACGTAGCTTATTTGGTAGAGCAGGCTAAGTGATTAAAAGATTTAAGGTCAAGAGATTTTAAGGTCAAAAGATTTAAGGTCAAAAGATTTAAGACCTTGGGACGCTGTCCCAAACCCAGCAAGGGGACGCAGTCCCCTTGACCCCGCTCTTTTAGATTTGATATTGAGTAGTAACGCTTTCTAAT
>WQVV01000035.1 GCA_009785665.1 Defluviitaleaceae bacterium | reverse complement strand
GCCCTATTGAAAATAAAATCCCCTATGTGTTTTCTGTGCCGCCTAAGACGATAGCGCGTTTTGGGTTGGTGGATGGGCATAGGGTAGTTTTTTCTGTGGATAAAAAGCATAAGCCCGAAGAAAATTTATCACGCTGTTTTGTAACGGAAGTTCTGGGGCATGTGAATGACGTTGGTGTGGATATTTTGACGCTGATTAGGCAAGCAGGCGTGCCGTATGATTTTTCAGAGGAAGTGAACGAAGAATTGCTTGCAATTCCCACAGAAGTACTCGCGGAAGAAATCCCCAACCGCCTAGACCTTCGCGGCGAGAGAATTTTCACAATAGACGGCGATGACACCAAGGATATAGATGACGCAATTTCCTTCGCGGCAACGGAAGAAGGTTTCACGCTGGGTGTTCATATCGCTGACGTTACGTTTTATGTGCGCGAAGGTTCTGCGCTGGACGCTTCGGCACTGGAGCGGGGGACAAGCGTCTATCTTGCTGATAGGGTTATTCCTATGCTTCCGCATAAATTATCCAGCGGAATATGTTCGCTTTTCCCATATGTGGATAGGCTAACGCTAAGTTGCATCATGACCATAGACAAAAGCGGAAATGTCACCGATTATAAAATTGCCCAATCAATCATTAATAGTAGCGAACGCTTCACATACACGCAGGTGCAAGAATTACTAGACCGTGGCGAAAATGAACAACTAAACCAAATGGACGAACTCCGCCGAATTTTGCGTAACAAGCGCGAACGGCGTGGCGCGTTGGATTTTGATATACCCGAATCAAAAATCCGCATAGATGACCTCGGAAATGTAATTTCCATAGAGCCGCAACCGCGTAACAACGCTACGGGAATAATCGAAGAATTTATGATTCTGTGCAACGAAACAATTGCCACGCATTTTCTCATGCGGAAGCTCCCGTTTGTCTATCGCACACATGATGCACCAAGCGTGGAAAAATTACTCGGGCTACAAAAATTAATCCAAAACCTTGGACTAAATATTTCCGCCCCCGACCGCGCAAATTCTAGCACTTTGCAAAAATTCCTAGACGCGGCAAAAGAAACTTCTGTCGCCTATGCTATATCCTCCGCAGTTTTGCACGCGCTTCCGCAGGCCTGTTACACGTCAGATAATCCGACTCACTTTGGGCTGGCTTCAAAGGCTTATTGTCATTTCACCTCGCCAATTCGCCGTTACGCAGACTTGCAGATTCATCGTATAATAAAAATCGCCGCAAACGAAGATTTTTCCACGCCGCCCACTGAAATAATTCCCGCTATAGAAAATTTCCGCGCAATTCTACCAGCAGTATGCACCCAATGTTCTCGCACAGAACGCACCGCCGAAGCCCTAGAACGCGACGTAGCCGAACTAAAAAAAGCCCAATTCATGGCCGACAAAGAAGGGCAATCATTCGAGGCAATAATTTCGGGCATAACCGCATGGGGTGCGTTTGTTCTACTAAACAACACAGTAGAAGGCCTAATCCCCGCAACAAACCTACAACGCCATAAATTTAAACACAACAAAGAGAAAGGCGTTTATGAAAAAACAAAACGCGAAGCGGGCGAAAAACGCCCACAAATTTTACATCACGGCACAAAAGTAACCGTTCGCTTAACGCAAGCCAACACAGAGGAAAGAAGATTAACATTTGTACTATGCAAGGAGACAAAAACATGACAGAGTTGCTGAATATGAAAAAGCACCTAAAGGCTAAAACGCCGATAGATGCTTTTTTTGTTACGAATTAATTACCAAATCCAAGTCAAACCAAATGCTCATACTGTTTGCGGCGGTATCTACTACTACTGCTGTAAGAATGTTTTCGCCTGATTGCAAAGCGGATAACAAATTTGTTCTGCTTCCTGCATCAAACACGGAAATATCTGAATTGGTTTGTCGTATACCTGCGTATCGTGAACTAAAATCGTAGTTGAGGTGGAAAGCGCGGTTTCGTGCATTGGAATTATGTCCGTTATAATCACCCCAGCTAAAGGGTGTACCGATACGTACATCTGCGTTAGAAGTGGCTGTGTTGTATCGGTAAACTTCCACGCCATTGATAAACAGAATCAATCCGCCAGCTATACGATGCGTTCCGAACACATCACCTACATTTGCTGGGTTAAAGTTTTCTGGTAGATAAAACACCCTTGAGAAGTAGTGCGTTGTAGCGTTTTCATCATAACCAACAGGGCTAAATTGAATTGTCCCCATGTTGATTAATGCGTCGTACCCCATTGCTCCTCTAAACTGCAAACTAGGTAACGCAAGTACAGGTGGCGTGTTGGTAATAAGCATAGGAACATCATCATAACCGCTGGCAAAGTAGCCAAATCCTGCGCCGCTTCTAACGGTGTCCCATGATTCAAATGCGTTTCTGTTGAAGGCATCTGCAAACAGATTATCGTTTGTTCTTGCAAAATAATGATACGTGCTTACGCCAAATTCCGAAATTACAAAAGGAAATTCAAGCGGTGTCGCGCCAAAAGTTATTTGTGCCGTGGCGGTAAGATTGTTGCCATTTGTAATACCGCCATGTCGCCAGCGCATCATATTTTCTGGAGAGCCTTGGAAGTTTACATGTCTGCCCGCATAGGGGCATGGAATAATTTCTCCAAGAATTTCCTCGTTGGGTGCGTGTGGCGGTGCTTGGTTTGTTAATGTTGCGTCGTCTGCAACTGGTGCAGGAAGTGGGTATGTTTGAGGTGTTGTAATAATTCTTGATAAGTCCAATGTTCCTGTCACCGTAAATGTTTGACCGTCTCTTTCCGTTGCTGATGTGGGAATTGAACTTAAATCCCAATCTACGGCAACATTCATGGGTCGCACAAAGAATGCATACGAGTTCAGTTCATCACGAAGCGCACGCGCTCCAAGTATTCCAAAAACATCTTCTTGGCGCATATTATTGCTTGTTTGTGTTTCGATTGTTACTGTAGCGGGTAAACCTAATGCTTCGGCGGTAATTGTAGCATCTGCACGTCTTGCAACAGACGGTACGATACCAACGTTAATTATGTCTGTGTCTACACCATCAATGGGGCAAGTGTTTTGGCGTAATCCGCGAGGGTCTGCTGCCGTCGCTTGCGCCAATGAACCTGCACGAACTATGGTGTAAGTGTCCACTAAAGTGATGCTAACACCGTCATCATTAACTTGATAAGTGTGTACCGCAAAAGAATAGTTGGTTACATCTACCACAGAGAAGTTTCGACGGAAGTTTTGGTTGTAAACCGAAATATAATCCCTACCGCCCATGTTTCGCACGTTACGATAGCCGCTTCCGCTCATGGAGTTAAACGCAATGTATGGGATTCCTGTAGGGTTATACACTACGTTTGTGGGTTCTGTTCCGCGTACAACAGAGCCATCAAGTTGTACCCAGTTTTGAGTTAGCAAAGGTCTGTTTTGGTACATTTGATGCGTCCTTGAGTAAACATGACAATGCCCGTTTAAAACAATATCAACACCCAACCGCTCAAATTCTGGTAGCCAGTTTGCAATGATTGGACGTTTTTCGTCCATGTTTGTTGCACGGAATACAGAGTATGGCGGGTGATGGAAAGTTACAACCGTCCATTCAATTGTTGGTTGGTATGTGTTGATAATATTTTCAAACCATTCTAATCTGCCGTCACGCCAGTTGCGGGTATTACTGTCCAGTTGAATCAACAGCATATTGCCGTAAATCATATAGTAGTCAAACTGCCAAGGGTTTCCGTGGTTCGTGCCAAACCCAGTATGAGGACGAACATTCGACGCGGGAGCAGAGGCAGTAGGATGGTTGAACGGCATATTGTAATGGAAGTGAAAAAGCCAACCGTTATTTGTTGCTTCGTGATTCCCTATAACTGGAAGTACGGGAATGCTATGAAATTCTTCTGGTGCAAAAAAGATGTCATACATAAATTGTGAACGCCTAAAGGCTTGGTCGTTTGTATCAATTTGGTCGCCAACCGTTAGTAGAAAACTGGCATGGGGAACATATGCCGCCATAACTTCTACGGAGTTGCGCCAACCGTAATAATCCTCTATATGGCTTTTGAAGCCAATGCCCGAATTGGGAATGTTGTTTCCAACTGTTTCGCGTTCAGGCGTAAAGTCGCCAATTCCAATTTGCGGGTCGCCGCCAATGGTAAATGTAAATCCTGTGTTTCTGTCTGGGCCAGTGCGAAACGGCTTGCGTGCAGATATAAATTCTATGCCGTTAATTACGCCAGTTATAACGTACTCGTATGCGGTATCTGCATTCAAACTGCTTACGATAATCTGATGCACCCAGTAATCATTTGCTGTGCCTTCTTCGTGGGTGAACCAAGGATAAGAAATAATTCCTGTTGCGCCTTCTGGAACTGCGGCGCGTGTTTGCGCTCCAGCAGCAAGACCACCACCTGCCGCCGCTTGCCCCGTTCCGCCACCAATTGTTGAATCAATACCAAAACCAAGTGGGCGAGATTGTACGGTTGCACCACCAAGATTAATTGGGGTTGTTCTTCCAGCAGGGTAAATGCGGATTCCTCCAACTTCCGAGCGAGAATGCCAAGTCCAACGCATTTCAGTAACATAAGTGCCTGGGGTCATGCTTAAACTTCTGTAATTCGCTGTAGATTGCGAAATTTGAAGTTGATACGGCCCAGTTGCACGCCTACTTGCAGGCGATAATGCCGCCCAGCTATCGTCTTGCGTTTCCGCAGCAAATAATGTTGGTGCAAGAGCAAGCACCATTATAACCGCAAGAGCCATAGCAATTGCTTTTTTCAAATTACCATTTCCAATTTTTCTTAACATAATATCCTCCCAAAGGAAAAATTTACTTACGATAGACATATGAACCAAGCAAAGCCGTGGCAGGCGCGCATAAAATCATTCCCGCCGATGCCGATATTGCGCGTAAAACTTCAATTGCAATATCAACACGATTAATCAGCATGGTGTAATTGAGTTCATGAAGCTGAAACATAATTAGCGTAACAAAGAAAGTGCCTGTAAAAGCTAATATCAACGTGTTTGCTGACGAGCCAACGCAATCACGCGTCATTCTCATACTTGACTTGAATAAATCGTTGAACCCCATACCTGTTTTGCTGATTTCAGCCGTAGCAGATGCTACTGATACCGTCGTGTCAGTTACCGCGCCTAATGAAGCAATTAAGATTCCGCAAAATAATAGCTCCGTTAGGTTTGATGTTTCTGTAAATCCCAGTACCACCAGTTGATTCATTTCGGGTATGTTAGCACCAGTAACGCGCAAAGCTGCGGCGATAATTACGTAAAATAAGCAGTAAAATGCAATACCAATTATCGTTCCAGTTATGCTAACCCACGTTTTTTTCTCAAAACCCATGATGGAAATAAGCGAAACAGCCGTAATCAAAAACGACACAAGAATTGTCAAAAATGCTGGCGAACCGCCCCTCATTATTGCGGGGATTAATAAGAACAGAATCGTCACAAATGCAAATATTAATCCATATGCAGAACGCAAACCCGCTTTTCCGCCAACAATCGCTATCAGCCCCAAAAACAACACAGCAATTAAGTAAATGGCAGTATCTCGCACATAGCTATGAACATGCGCAGAATAATTTCCATTCCCATGATAATCAAAGTGAATAATGATTCTTTGCCCTATTTGCGGATTCACGGTTGCATCAACGAATACAATGTTGCGCACTTGGGCAACCTTCCCTCTATGCTCCCCTGTTAAAATTTCCACAAGCAAAGTCTGCTGACCGCCGCCGAGAATATCCACAACGCGAGCGCGTGGAAATTCAGAACCAAGTAACGGATTACGCCGAATGCCTATATCAGTACTAAGCCCAAACCAAATCATTACCACCATTGCCAGCGTGCTAACTGCAAAGAAAACGATTTTATAGTGTTTCTGCATCATCATTTTCAAGGCACATAACTAAATTTGCTTCATAGCCGCCGCAATCGCTTTCGCTACAATCCCAAAGCACAGCAAATATTGACACCAAAATGATTAAAGAAACAACATAAACTATCCAATATCCTTTTACATAAACCATATAATCCCTCCTAGAAGTTGACTGCATAAACAATATAACAGGGGTATGTAAAATCGAAATAAAACTCATGTGAAATTTTTGTAAAGGCGAGCGGGCGGCATAGCCGCTTTTCACCGATTACATGTATTGGCAAGCTATGCATACGTCACGAAGCCAGATACTTTTTCCAAGGCAAGAAAAAGCACCTAAAGGCTAAAACGCCGATAGATGCTTTTTTTTATTGCGAAGAAAAGTAAATGGCTTCGAGACGTACATATAGCTTGCCGATACAGGTCATCGGCGAAAAGCGGCTGTGTCGCCTATGCCGCCGCTATCCATTCAAAATGGGGGAGGTTGCCCATAGGCCCTACGGGGGAAAATTCGCTGATTGCCATTATGGGCGTGTTGATTTTTTTCAGATTTAGAAACTCGTCAATCCGAGAGGTAAAAAAACTGATTATTTTGCAGAAAGCAAGCGACAGCGTTTGGTTTTTTAGAGTGCAAATCGGGATTTACCCGATATTTGGGCATACTACGCCCTTGGCAAAAATCATGTAAGTGTAGGGACGGCATCCAACACCAATAATCGCCGCAAGTTGAACCCAATGGCATAAAGATACTCTGCGGCTTGGTTTTTGTCTGTGCCTTTGTATCGAACGCGCTTTTCCTGTTTTGAAAACACGCTCTCGAACGGTGCGTGGAGCTTGCTGATAAATCGGTCTTTGTCCTTGTTTTTGTCAAGCATATTGTTTTTCAAAATTATCATGGAGTGGCAACCCGCCTCTTCGATGGCGGGAATTGCGCCGACCAATCCCTTGTCGCCGACGACCGCGCCTTGGCTTGGCAACACTGCTTTTACTGCATCGTGGTTGTCATCCGTTATGTTGGCTTTTGTCACTTTTACGTTGTTGATCATGCCGGATTGCATATCGACCGATGCAAATTTTTTGAACCCGAACCAAAATTTATTCTTGCTTTTTGCACCAATGCGAACATCTTTGTCTTTTGCAAATTTTTCGATGACTTCGTTGTTGAACTTTTCGTACCCTTCCGACAAGGCTTGGTCTTTTTCTTCCCACATTTGCAACTTGGAGATTAGGGCGGTTGCGTCCACAAATGTAAACACTTCGCCCATGTATCCCTTTTCTTTTAGTTGCTGTTTTACGGCATTGAACAGGTTTTCTGTTTGCTCCGAGCCCATTTTTTTTCTGAATTTGCATATGGTTGTAAAGTCCGGCGTTTTCTCGCTCAAGCCAAACTCGCAAAACCACTTTCCTGCGGTATTTTCCGCCATAAATCTTTCAAAATGACGGTCTGACAGATTTTCCATGAACTGCAAAATCAGACACATAATTAACTGCGGCAACGTAAATCCTGTTGCTCCCGATTCGCTTTCCCGTATGTCTACAGATTTTTCCAATCTGCGAAAATCCAACGATTCTTTTAATTTCCTGTATGGATGCTTTTCCGGAACAAGGCAATCTACGCTTACCATTTCGAGTTGTTTTGTGTTCATTCTCGTCACCGCCGTTTTTATTTTATTATACCATTTCTTGACGTTTTGTTGGCATGATTTTCAACGCGCCCATTATAGAAGTCAAAACGGGTTGATTTTCCAAGCCTCCATCAAAGCCCACCATTATTGATGTTCCGTTTTCGCATTGAACTACAACACTAACGCGCATTGTTAGTTCACCAGTTATCATATCACTACTTAGGTGGAATGTAACGGTTTTAACCGTATCTGCACCTATGCGATATGAAAACATATTACGCGCAGCAGGCGAGGCATTGCGCGAAGACCTTGCATTACAAGGGATAAATATTCACTTGGATTTAAACCTTTACGCATTAGAAGAAATTGACACACATGTTATTTCAGCACAAAGTCGTTTTTTAGCAGGGTATGGCTATGATGTTTTGATGCTTACAAACGCTCACCCTGTTCGTGCATTTATTAACCATGGATTTCTTGCAGATATAAATGAATTAATCGAAAATTATGGAGATAGAACGGACTATTTTTACAATGTTATCGAAGCAATGGAAACGGAAAGCAACTTACATGTATTCCCTTTGGATTTCGCTATTCGATATGTGGGAATAAATTCTGCATTGCCACAATCATACATAGACCGCTTTGCTGAATACAATGCAATTTCATCTTATCAGCTTGCGAAATTTTACAGCGAATTGCGTGATAGTTACCCCGAGTATGCATATTGGGCTATTGGTTCGGGATTCCCATTCCAAGAAGGAATTACTGATTGGTTAAATACTGGGGTTGATTGGGAAACGCGCAAATTTTCATTAGGCGCGGCAGATTTCAGGGTGTTTTTAGACCATTTGCAAATTGCGGCAGCGCACTACCACGAAGACAACTATGTTTTTTCATTTTCGCACAGCAATGCTGGTGGCTCGAATTTTGTAAATTACATTCCCATCGCGAGTGCGGATGGGCGAGTTGCGGCATGGGATGCGCATACCAGAGTTTTTGGTGTAAACGCAGAAACAGACGGGGCATTAGCGTTTGCATTTCTGCAACATGCGGCCGATGCTTGGGCGAATAGTGCTATGGTAGGCACTAGAACTTTGGTTACGCCTATTACCGTGGTAGAAAGTTCAGATTATATCAACATGCCCGTTTCTGTTGCCTCAACACTACTGATGATACCAAAGGGTTTGCATGATGAAATAATTTCAAGTTTTATAGCGGGAGAATTGGATTCCCGCGATGCGACTGTGGAAATTTTGGATATATTAACTTATTGGATTACTCACGAAGAAGCCCTTGAAATTAACATGGACGTTTTGGAATGGGTTGCATTAAAAGCAGAAAGAGCCGCGCTTCCTGTTCGGACAATAAGTATTTTTGCGTTTGCTGATTATTATATGGTTCTGCGGCAAGCAGAAGAATCGCTAAATCGAAAATGGGCAAGCGAAGGGCGAGAGTATAATTTTAGGCTTGAAATAAGCACTTATCACTATGGAGAACGAAATTTTTTATTGCCCATCAGAACTAGATTGCAAGCTTCACTTATGGCGGGGCAAGGATATGATATTTTTATCCAAGACCGCCACCCCCTTTGGGGTTGGGCGAGTTCGGGGCTTTTGACCGATATTTGGGATTTAATTGACGCATGTCCATATACGGCAAGAGAAGATTTTTATTTGAATGTACTTGAAGCCTACGAATTAAACGGAGGGCTTTGGGCTTTTCCACTAAGTTTTGGGTTTGAATATATCGGCATAAGTTCAAGTTTGCCTCAATCTATTACTGATAGATTCGCCCAACATACAACCATAACCCAAAAAGAAGTTTTGGAAATTTACATCGACTTGATGACTACGTATGGCGATGAGTTTAGGCATATGAGCATTGGATTTGCAGAAAATTCTCCTGGGTCGATTCTGATGCGAGCGTTGACTGGATTTATTGATTTGGAAACACGCACTTCGAGTTTGAATAGCAATGAATTTGTACAGTTGCTTGATATTTTTCATCAAGTGTATACGGGTAGTGTTCATGTTTATGATAATCATTTTGTTATCGGATACGCGCTTTCTGGTGGAGGGTTGCGCGGTTGGGTTGATATAATCCGTGAAAACGCCGATATAAATGCTTTTCGGATAATATCTGGAGGGCAAGCCCCTGTTTTTGCATTTATTAATGAAACTGACCCTGGTTATGTTCATTTCATGCCGCTTACCGACGAGCAGGGTAGACTGTTCGCGCCATCATCGCAGGCTGACGGTACAACGGGAACATGGGCGGCGATGGTTTTCCCCGCCGCTGGAGATGGCGAATTAGCTTGGGAGTTTACACGCCATTTAATGGTGGCAATGGTAGACCCTGTTCCTGCGGCACAGCGGCCTCCTACTTTTGGTTGGTATAATTGGGGGCGTTATTCGCTTGCAACACCAATTTGTCGCGATTTGTATGAATCGCACATTTCCAATGTAATGGACGATGTTTGGATTCATTTAGACTTCCTAGATGTGAATTTTTGGGATAGTGGTTGGGTAGCCAGAAATTTTGATGGAATAAACACCGCTCAAGAACGCGCAGAAGCAACAGAACATGTAATTATGTCAATCGCGAATTTGAACGAAAAACCCGTTGTTCTTCCACCAATGTTTCCAGATGGATTACGTGATGGATTGCTGGACACATTGGAACAATTTTTGCATGGACTTATTTCCTCCGAAGCCGCCGCACAGCAGATGCATAATCGAGTGTCGCTATGGTTAATAGAGTAGAGGTTGCGATGTGAAACAGAGTGCGTTGGTTGTTTTTGTAGTGATATTGATAATGCTGGTTGGGTGTGGTGAGAATTTAGATAATGGCAAAAATTACGAAGTCGCAGGCATACGCACATTAACTGTTCGTGCGCATAATAAACATGCTGGGGTTTTACAGCAAGCGGCTGATGCAGTGAATGAATCGTGGCGGGTGCGGGGTTATGAATATACATTCAACTTGGAAATAGAAGGTCATGACTGGACACTTCACACACATGAACAAGAGCGAGAAGCCCGAGAGGCAAGGCATTCGCGGCTTTCTATTGAACTTATGGCGGGGCAAGGGCCTGATATTTTCTTTTTCGAGGAAGATTTAAATTTACGTGGGCTTGCTCGTTCTGGATTTTTGGTTGATATATACACGTTGATTGATAACTGCCACTATAGCAACCGCGAGGATTTTTTTACAAATGTGCTTAACGCTTTTGAAATTAACGACGGGTTATATATGTTTCCTGTAAG
This sequence comes from Defluviitaleaceae bacterium, assembly GCA_009785665.1. Classification (GTDB taxonomy): domain Bacteria; phylum Bacillota; class Clostridia; order Lachnospirales; family WQUN01; genus WQVC01. The sequence continues at coordinate 7,601 of WQVV01000035.1, read as the reverse complement.
TTTTGGATTTTACCACATAGGAATTAACGCAAGTCTGCCATATTCGGATAGATTTGCGCAAGAATCTACAATCACCCTTTCACAAATGATGGATATTTATTTGGACATTAGTGACAATTATTTTGAGTTTTCGCATTTAGTTCCAGGGGTAGCACAGTGTTTAAGCAGTTTTGATAATTTAGCAGAAGCGGGCATTGGAGGTTTTGTTGATTTTGAAACTCGTACAGCCAATCTTGTTGTGCCAGAGTTTGTCAGTTTTCTTAATTTGTTGCAAAATTTTTTTGATGGAAACGACCATGTGCAAGGTAGTCTTTGGGGCATAAACGGAATGGCTACAGATGACTTTTTGCGCGACATTTCAAACGAGCATTTTTTTGAGATGCACAGTATGCAACTAGCCCCAGCAAGTGCGTTCCTTGAGCGTTCAACGCCGTATTTTGTGAATTACAGACCACTTGCAGATGACAACGGACGACTGCTAATAAACGCACATGGCGACAATGTTTGGGCGGCACTTAGCGTAACCACAGTAGGAGATTCAGCCTTGGCATGGGAATTTATTCGACATTTGTTAAATGCTTATTATGAGCCAGTTGGAGCGGCAATGTTTTCGGGGATTTTTAGTAACCTTGCTCCTTGGGCGGGTATGTCGTTTGCTACGCCAATCAAAAGGTCACATTTTCCTGGGGCAACATTGCGAACTTTTGAATCGGTGTTTGACATTGTTGACGCAGGCTATCATGAAGTTGGGCTTGCGCATCTCGAATGCGAGTACGAGCGTAATTTGCAAATTGAAAACGCACTGCGACAAATAGCCGAGTTAAACGACATGCCGATGGTTATGCTTTCCCCAATGATACCAACGAGAGTATATGCACAAGGAACAAACTTTGAAAATTTTGCAGTAGGCGCGATAACCGCCGAAGACTTAGCGCAACGAATACAAAACAGCATCTCAATATGGCTGATAGAATAGGGGTTGATTCAAAGTGCCACACAAAATCAAACGGATTTTTCGGCATGAGAACACAATCTATCTTTTGTTATTGCCAAGCCTTATGGGGCTTGCTGTGTTTTATGTAATTCCGTTTGGGATTTCCGTTTATTATGCCGTCATTGACAATGCTGTTTCGCGGCAGTTTGTTTGGTTTGATAACTTGATTGCCACTTGGAATAATGCGGCGTTTTCCTTAGCGGTGAGTAATACTCTAATGTTTATGGGGGTGAGTATTCCGCTGAATATGGCATTCGCGCTTATTTTGGCGTTGCTTTTACGACCTATGAGCAAGAGGATTAGGCGCGTTTTATTGGTATTTTTTCTGTTGCCCTTGGTTATTCCATCGGGTTCTGTTGTTTTCTTTTGGCGTAATTTTATTTCAATTAATGGTATGCTTAATCGTTTGTTTTTCACATACAATCCTACTGATTGGCTTAACTCCGAATACGCTCTATGGTTTGTTATTGTAATTTTCATTTGGAAAAATGTTGGGTTTAATATGGTTTTATTTCAAGCAGGGCTTGATTTTATCCCCAAGGATTACTATGAGTACGCCGCTATCGAGGGGGCAGGTTGGTTTAGAAAATTTAGAATTGTTACACTCACTTATTTAGGGCCTACTTTTTTGTTGGTTTTTATTTTGTCGGTTGTGAACTCTTTTAAGGTTTTTAGAGAAATTTATTTACTTACAGGTACGCACCCACATTTGTCAATTTATTTGCTACAGCATTTTATTAATAACCAGTTTACTAATTTGAATTATCAACTTATGGCTTCGGCTTCGTTTTATATTTTTGGGTTTATTTTGATTTTGGTTTTTGTATTGTATTGGCTTCAACAAAGGCAGGCTTATTTATGAAAATGGTAAAGAAAATTCTTATCGTAGGCTGTGCCGCGTTGTTGGCGGTGGCTTTTGCATTGCCTATTTTTATCACTATTACAAACTCGTTTATGACTGGGTTTGAGATTTTAAATAGATATTCAATAAACATACTTCCTGCTAATAGTTTTTATACGTTGGAGGTTTTTCCGCAAGTTCATTTTGTAAGAATGACAATTATTCCTGATTCGGTTTCTGTTGGGCAGTATCTCGCGTTGTTTCGTGATATTGGGTATATGAACGCACTTTGGAATTCTGTGATTATTACTATGCCTGCTGTTTTGGGGCAATTGGTGGTTTGTGTTCCTGCGGCTTATGCTTTTGAGTTTTCTAAGTGGCGGCATAAGGAGAAGTTATTTTTTATTTATCTTGTGGTTATGCTTATGCCTTTGCCTGTTTTACTTGTTCCGCAATTTGTGATGGCGGTGCGCTTGGGAATTAGTGAATCTGTGTTGGCTATTATCTTGCCTGCTGTTTTCGCGCCGTTTGGAGTGTTTTTGCTTAGGCAATTTTTAAAAACCTTGCCTGTAGAGTTTATCGAAGCCGCTAAAATTGATGGTGCGGGGCAATTGCGGATTTTAATTTCTATTGTTGCTCCGCTTTTAAAACCTGCTATAGCGGCGTTGGCGATTCTGGTTTTTGTGGATTATTGGAACGTGGTTGACCAAGCAATTGTTTTTATTACTGATTTTGACCGCCAGCCGCTAAGTGTATATCTATCGCGACTTACTGGGAATTTTGAAATTGTTTTTGCGGCTTCGTGTTTTTATATGATACCTGCGTTGTTGGTGTTCTTGCACGGGCAGGAATATTTGGTTGAAGGCATGAGAATGAGCGGGTTGAAATAGGAGGCATCATGGATTACAAAAAAGCGGCAAAGCCGCATTTCACCGATAACCTGCATTGGCAGCAAAGCATACGTCACGAAGCCATGAACAATTTCCTAACCTATAAAAAAATTCTTACGAGAATTACAATTGCTTTCGTGCTTGTGATTTTGTTTCTTACGTTTTTCTCAAGAACATTAAGTGACTTGCATGTACCAAGGGTTACGATTGACTTTGTAGAGCGAGGTACAATCAGCCCAGAAGCGCGTTCCTCGGGGATTGTGCGTGCGACAGATACAGAGCGAATTTTCGCGCCTGTAAGTGGGAGAATTACGCAAATTGTTCAAGTGGGGGATATTGTGAATGCGCAAACGGTTTTGTTCACAATCGCAACGGATATGCGCGTGCTTACAGAAATGTCGGATAACGCAGAGCATGACAGGCGAGTTATGTTGCTAAACATAGAACGAACGCAAAGTGAAATTTCCTCTGAACAACAATTACTACTGCAATCACTTGCCGCGCCTGTGACAATTCCAATTGCACCTACACTAAGTTTATTAGAGTATGATTTACAGTTGGAAAATAATGAACGAGCATTAATCTTGCAATTGGAAGCAAACGCAAGTGCCACAGAACGCGCACGCGAAGAATTAGAAAGACTGCAAATTTTATACGCGCAAAACATAATCCCGCGCTTGCAACTTATTGATGGCGAAAACGAAGTTTCTCAATTAGCGCAAGCACGAGAGCAAATAATCGCTCAATATGAGCAAGCGCAGGAGCAAGTAAACCTACGTCGTGAACTTGCAATTTCACGTCATGAAGCCGCAATTGTTGCGTTTGAAGACACGGTTGAAACTGCGCGTAGAAATAACGAATCACAAATTCAAAGCCACCGAAACAGAATATCACAGCTAGAGTTTACGCTAACCGCGCTTAGTATGGAACTAGAGCGGTTAGAAATACAAATTTATGATTTAGCGGAACAGATTGCCGCTGGCGGAATCGTAGAAGTGCGTATTCCTTCTGACGCTAACGGCGCACGAACAATTATGGAACACGATATTGAAATAGGTTCTCAAATAACGGAAGGCGCGGCAATACTGCAAACCGCACTTAACAATGGTTATTTTTATATTGAAGCGTCATTTCCGCAGGCGCAGGATTTTATCAGCATAAATCAAAACGCAACCATTTTAGTAGGCACAGAACGGCTTACGGGCAGAACAACAAGAGTTGTTCCTCAAGGCGGCAGAAATAACGTCACAATATCAGTGCAAAGTGATATGTTGCGCGGTGGTGAAATGGTTTCGGTAATTGTTTCGGGAGGCAGTACAAATCACGCGAATACAATTCCAATAAGCGCGTTACGCGAAGATAGTACTGGGTATTTTGTCTTATATGTAGAATCCGTTCCGCAACGCTTTGGACGCAGTTACTATCTTCGCGCTCGTCGTATTGAAGCGGGGCGAAGAGATTCGTCAAGCGTGGCAATCAGTTCAATATGGGGTATGGGGATTCCCTACGAACCTATCGTAATAAACAGCGATATTCCTGTACATGCGGATATGCGAGTAAGAATTGTAGGCGGCAGCGATTTTGCTTATACACGGTGATGCAACATGAGAAGACTAATTTTTGTCACATTGAATATGTTTCTTCTTGTAGGAAGTTTAGGGTTGATTTTATACGCCTATGCAGTATCGGGGCGGTATTTTGTGCATGATGTGCTGTATATCGCGCCGCGTGTAAATGAAGCGCGTTTGCATTTCGCCCCGTCTGACGTTGAACTTTTGGAAATTTCATTTCCAAACTATACATTTGCAACAGTAAGCCGTATCGGTGTGCAAATAGCGTCTTCTACACAAGAAGTGAGGGCAATTGCAATTTACACCAATGCCGCATATTTTGAAATGCACGCGATTGGATTCATTGAAGGAAGTTTCGTGCAAGCATTCATGGTAGGCGGAAATTTTATCGTTGTAAATGAAGCGTTGGCATGGCGATTATTCGGCGCGACAGAAAACATAACGGGGCTTACGGTGTTAGTCAACGAGGAGCAATATGTTATTTCTGGAGTAGTACGCCAAAGTACAGACTACACCATATGGCTACCTCGCAACGTAGATATGCAAAATATCCCCATTTCATCAATATATCTTCGTCCTAATGAATACAGTCCACTGTCCGAACATCAAGCACGAACGATGCTTTCATTGTATCTACACGGCCACCCCGCAGATTTTGCAATAGTAGACATTAACCGTTTTGTCGAAAGCATAAACATTCGACATCAGATTTTGTTGTACTTGATATGGCTTAGTGTTTTGGTATTTCTTATTCAGATAACGTGGCGTGCGGCACAAGCAAAATCTATAAAAACCTTGATATTTTCCATTGGAGGTGTAGTTTTATGTTTGTATATTCTTTGGGGGCTTAACGATTTTTTACTATGGTTGCCGAATTTATCTTTACCAGATAGTTCGGTCTTTACAAGTATCAGTACAATAGGCATGTTGCCTCCAGATGATTATTTGTCAGCAGGACTCTTGCGAATTTCACAAATAAGCAAGCAAGTCAATTTTGCTTTCGTAGTAGGCATTGTCGCGTATGTAAATAATATGTTTTTCATTGCTTTAGAAAAGGCTGCTTAGTTACCTCTTGAATTTTAAAGTATCATACGTATAAGATTCAAAACAAAAAGGCACTAAAATCCGCATTAACGCTGATTCTAAATGCCTTTTTGTTTTTTTCGAGTTCTATGTCTATTGCCCTGCTTTGAAGTTGTATACAGGCTTAACGGTCTTAATTATATCCACCGTTTCACCAATACGGGCTATAATTTCGTCCATTGGTTTATATGCAAATGGTGCTTCATCAAGAGTTCTCTTGTTGACGGACGAGGAAAATATACCTTCCATAGCTTCTTCGTATTGGGCAAGGGTGTAGCTTTCTTTTGCAGTACCACGGCTGAGAAGACGACCTGCGCCATGTGGTGCGGAACAATTCCAATCCTCATTGCCTTTGCCGATACAAATAATGCTTCCGTCGCGCATATTCATTGGAATAATGACGCGCTCGCCTTTTTGAGCGGAAATTGCGCCTTTGCGTAATATCATTGTATCTATATCAATGTAGTTGTGAATGGTGGTAAACTGCTCACTTATTTTGAATTTCACACGTTTTTCAAGCTCTTTGATGATTACATTTCGGTTTAGTTCTGCGTATTTCTGAACTATATTCATGTCATGAAGATAATCGTCCAACAGTTCACCTTCAAGGTATGCCATAAATTTTTCAGACCCTCTGCCTACTCTGCCAATATATTTATTTGCGGCATCAAGATAGAAGTCTGCCATTTGCTTGCCAAGATTTCTGCTACCAGAATGGACAACAAGATATAGCAACCCCGTATCATCTCGCCCTAACTCTATGAAATGATTCCCACCGCCGAGAGTGCCTATCGAAAACAAGGCGCGTTTTATATCAATATGTTTAGCGCAACGCAATGCCTTCAAGTCAAAACCAACACCTAAACGATGAGTGTCTTTGCGAATCCTTAATCCCGAAGGGATGTACTGGTGTATTGCCATGTCCAATTGTTGCAAATCTACGTCTTCATCTCGAAGCACTGCTGTTTCTATGCCACATCCAATATCTACACCCACCAGATTGGGAGCTATTTGATTGGATATTGTTATGGTGGTGCCAACTGTGCTTCCCATGCCTGCATGAACATCTGGCATAATACGAATTTTACTGCCAGACACGAAACCTTGATTCAATAAATTGTAAATTTGTGAAATTGCTTTTTGCTCCACATTATCCGTGAATATTTTTGCGGTGCTGTATTGCCCTTGAATTTCTAACATAATACGATTCCCCCATCAAAAAGGTACTGTGTCTGTCATTCTAAGACTTGGCTGCAAAAACAGCAAGACAAATTATGGCTATAGTTAAACCTTATTATCTGCAAATATGCGGCATTAACGATGCCGCTGATTTCACAGGTACAACTAGTGCCTTATCTGCGTTTGCTTTCATGTCTTTTTCAAGCATTACAGATGTACCTTCATAACCGCATGATTGATATAGAGCCAGTGCCGCTGTGTTATCATCACCTGTCGCAATATGAAAATGAGTAACGCCACGCTTGTTAAATTCGGATTCTGTCGCAATTAAAAGTCGTCTACCTATGCCCTGTCGTCGGCATTCGTCTGTCACATATAATTCAGTGATAACGGCATAACTGTACTGATAACACATGGATGCTTGAATTTGACCACAACAGAAGCCAACAAGTTTTTCCTTGTCGTTGGCAACGCAAACTATTTCCATTGTGTTGCTTGCAAGTGATTCTGAAATTCCTTCGATTGTGTTGCTATCACCTTCATTAAAAATGTGTGTAAGTCTTTTCAGTTTAGGGGCATCAGAAACTTGTGCTAACCGAATTTCAATCATTTTCCGATTCATCTCCTCTTGATAAGGTCATAACGTCCACATCTATTATCGCTGAAAGTGAAAATTATTTCTTTGCATCTATTGCAAAATTCAATGAAATTTCCCGTGCGCCGTCGCCGCTTTCGCATATGTGCATGGCGGGGGTTAGGCTTGTGGATTTTTCGTAAGAAGTGCTTACTTCTTCTATGAATTGTGGGATTGCTATTTCTTCAACCAAGGCGATAGCGCAACCGCCGAATCCTGCGCCTGTCATTCTCGCGCCTTTGCAAGCGGGATGGTTTAACGCGTAATTTACGATTGTGTCCAGTTCGTGGCAGGAAACTTCGTAATCGTTGCGTAGGGAGGTGTGGGATTGGGTTAGTAGTTCGCCCAAGGTGGCTATATCCCCCGCTTCCAGTGCGGTTACGGCTTGTTTTACGCGGTGGTTTTCTTC
>WQVV01000034.1 GCA_009785665.1 Defluviitaleaceae bacterium | reverse complement strand
TCATGATAGCTTGATGAGTATAATTGACGAAGGCTGTCGCGCTGGCGATACGAACCCCATTGATATTTGGTAATGTCAATAGAATCGTCCTTTCGGCAACCTAAGCATTACTATCATAAGGGGTGCTTACTGTGCAGTATGAAATACGAGGAAAAACACTACATGCAGGGCAAAATCCCGATGGAACATTTACTGCTACCACATTTGGAACGATATATACACTAGATTATAAAACGGGGCAAATATCCAACCGAAGGATGCATCGGTAAAAGAGTCCAAAAATCTAATGTAATGTCAAGGGGGACGGTTCTTGTGGTAATATTAAAATGTTCGCAGAGCTGTCCCTTTGGCATATATCACTACCCTAGGAGGTATTAGTCATGAAGAAAAAATGTGTATTGTGGTTACTGTTACTTGCTTTGTTACCTGTTATGCTACCAACTGAATCACTTTCAGCAAGAAAAATTGCGAGTATCTCATATGACTGCTGTGTAAAAAATAATATGCCAATATTAACTCGACGTATATTTGCGGCTGAGGAGATAATTAGAACAACGATATTTGGCGATGTAAGTTTTGTTCGTGGTGAAATACTAATTTTGGGTGGACTAGATGTCCTGTACAGCGAAATGCGCACATACGTGGAGCAGCATGGGGGTAAAGTTGTAGGTTTTTTAGAAACAGCAAATGTATACCAAGTATACTTTTCTGATAGCACACCAGAAGATTTGTACAAACTGCTTGACACTTTTAACAGTAACGACATTATTGAATTAGCCGTGCTTAATGTAGTTAATGTGGTAAATAACAGAGTATCTCGACCCATACCTGGAGTTCAACGCCACCCGCTAGAACCAATTTACACTCATCCATTAGGGCAATATGTAATACCCGAAAACATGTCATGGTCATACCAGTGGAGTATGCACACCATAAACGCACCAAGAGCGTGGGTATATAACGACATGATGGCAAGCATAAATGTTGGAGTTGTGGACTTTTTTTTACAAGAGTATGTAGACACGCTTTGCATAAGTCTTATTGAAACTAATGCGCCAAGACCATATGGAGGACATCTTTTTTCTAGTCATCGAGGGATTCACGAAGCAAGTATAATTGGCAATATTTCCAACAGAACGTATAGAGATGTTGGACTTTTATGGAATGCTCAATTGTTTGGCTATCCATTGCTAGGTGTAACTCTTGACACATATGTGAGTGATTTTGTTACAAGACGAGCGATAAGTCTATTTGATATAAAACATGCTATTTCAACATTGTTTGCCCATGATGTTAATTTAATCAACATAGGTATGGGTTGGGAGCATTTAAATAGTGCGGGGAATGAATTTAACATTTATGAAGCTTCTAACATTGCTTTACGAATTGAGAGAGACGCGTTGACGATATTTTTAGGCGCGTATTTGTCTTTAGGTCAAGACTTCTTAATTGTGCAATTTGCAGAGCGCACCCCCAATACCTCGACTCTTTTTTCTCGAGAATTAAAACACTTGACTAACGTAGGGTATAGCGGATTCTTTGTTAATATTGACGATGATAATATTAAGAGTCGGATAATCATAGTTGGTGGTATGGAACGCATGGGAACGGGAAAGTATCGTTTGTACTCGTCTAGCCCTATAGGTAGTCGTATTGATGTAATCGCCCCCGAAAGAAATCTTTACGCTATTTCTATTGCTGGCTCAAGGTTTCATTCAGGTGCTTCTACGTCAACGCCTCATGTCACTGGAGTTGCTGGTATGGTATGGAGTATAAATCCTTATCTTACGGGTGCAGAAGTTAAGGAAATTATCATAAATAATGCCCATGAAGATATTATGATTGAGGTAATTGCTGGCATCAATGAAAATGGTGAAATTTTTACTGAAATCCTTCCTGTGTTGGATGCAGGGCTTGCAGTTGAAGCCGCCGCTCGCACATTGGAGGAGTAATTTCCCAGATATAGCGTTATACTAACGACAGTAGGGCGTGTTTCCACTACAGAAATGTCACGCTTTTGGGTCAATTTTCCGCCACTCTGCGTCGGGATTTCGCGTGTATGTCGTTTTTCGTTTTCTTTGCCTTGTGGGCAAAGAAAACGAAAAACGACTACCTCTAGGACACGGCGCGAAACCCTCCTTGATTGGCGAAAAATTGACCCAAAAGCGTGACATTTCTGTAGTGGCAACACGCCCTACAACAAAAGGATTTTGTCAAGTATTGACAAGCGAATAAACACATGATATTATGTCTGCGAAAGAATCTTGGAGATATTCAAACAATTTTTGATATTAATTGGGAAATATGTTGTCAAAATATGCCGACGCTATTGATATGAGCAAGTTTGGTGGGATAAAATGAAACTGACAAATAAAGAATTGGAAGTAATGATTGCGTTGTGGTATTACAAACGCCCTATGACAGCCTCCGAACTTATTGAGTATTCAACTAATCGGACGTGGCATGATAATTCGATATACACAATTTTGAACATACTGATGGAAAAAGGCGCGCTGGTATTAACCGACTACAAGCCAACAACGACCAAAAGTGCGAGAGCCTATGCGCCAACAATGACAGCGGAAGAATACGCTGTTAGAAACATAAAAGGCATGATGAAAATAGGGGTAGAGATTGACATTCCGAAACTTGTGGAGCGTCTTAAAAGCGCACATCTGGAGGACTGGTAACGAGTATGGGAATTGTAATCCATCATTATGTGTCCCCTTATTCTTTTGTTATGGGCGTGTTATGGTTTAACGCTTTTGTACTCTTGGGACTACTGATGAGGAAGCTAAAATTTCCTATTAGATTCTCTGTTGTTCCGCTACTATTGCTGCTTATACTAAGCGTTTTGCGTATGTTTCTTGCAATTGAATTGCCCAACACAACAACTATTTTTTCAGAAACAATTTACCCAGCAATAATTGATTTAGTTAGGTTTGAAATTCTACCGTATCGTGTAATTGGCTTTCCAATTAACGTTGCTAATGTACTTATTTTCGTATGGGGCGCGGTAGCTGTGTATCTGATTGCAAAATATCTGTATGAATATATCGGAAAATTTGGTTCGATAATGAATTGGTTTGAGCGTTGCGAGCGAGATAAATATGCAGAGTCGTTGTTGGCAGAAGAGATTGGTTTTGATAAACATTTTCACGTTTATAGGAACGGCAGTTTTAGCATGGCGGTAGCCACAGCTATAAAACCGTATATCATTTTGCCAAAAGTTGATTTTCCGCCAGACGAGCTACGCGCTATCCTGTTACATGAATGGAAGCACATTCAAGACAAAGATTATTTGACAGAATTTATTGCCAATATAATTTGCTTCGTGTTTTGGTGGAATCCGTTGGTGTACGTCTTGAGACGGAATCTTTGCTTTATGCACGAATTAAAATGTGACCAGTTTGCTATGTCCAAAGGCAAACGTTTCAAACACTTTTTAGGCGCAATCCTTTTACTGGATAGGGCAAAAAAGGAAAAAACCGTCGAAAGCATGGACTATGAAGAAGTTAATGCTAATGCGTTCATTAGTGATGATGACGAGTTGGTGGATAGGCTTGAAGTTTTAGCTTTGCACGACCAATCAAGGAACAAGCGGATATTTACAAACTTGTGTTATTCGATTGTGCTTGTTGCGTTGTTTTTTTCGTCTTATATGTTCACCATTCTTCCAGCGTTTTGGGACGCTTCAGGTGTTTACGTATCTGCTGAGTATTTAATGGAAGATTATCTCGAAACAGGCGGCATTTCTAGGCCAGAAGAAGCATTCGCTATTGATAATGGAGATGGCACATTTTCACTTTACTTTGATGGGCAATTTGTAGAATATGTAGATGATACTCATCCATTTCTTAGTTGGCTACCAATTCGCACAAGAGATGATGAGTGATTTACATTACCGAATTATGTAAAGAAGGAATGGGGGTGATGGAAGTGAAAAAAAAGTTAGTTGTTTTTTTACTCATTAGTCTGATGGCATTGTCTTTTGCTATGCCCGTAATGGCAACCGAGGCTACTGTAACACAACATATTTACGAGATAGAGACACAGGAAGTAGTTCCGTTCACGGAGATGACTTGGATATATTGGAGAAACTATGGTGGACAACTTCAAATGCGAGTGTGGAGTGTAACTAATGGAAGATGGCTTACAGACTGGATGAATTTTTAATTCAAATCAGTCTAGCCAAAGGAGCATTTTATGTACATCAAACTAACAAAAATTACGCCGATAATCAAATCGGCAAAGAGGTTGTAATTTGAAAAGGAGCGATTTTATTGTTCCTATGAATTTCTTGGAAATCTTTAAACTTAAAACCAAAACAAATAGAGAGTCTCTTGTAGCAATTTTTATTGCCGCGAGGGATTTTCTTTTTGATGTCTAACAGGGGGTAATTATGAATAGCACAAAGCACGAATTTGTAGACAGCTACGAACCGCCAAACGGCGTTACATTGGATACCACTGAAACTGAATTATGCCAATGCATATGGGTTCAGATACAAAACGAAAGCGGCGTGGAAGCAATGGGGAAGCCCGTAGGAAACTACGCAACCATTGAAACGGACATATTGCTACATGGGAAAATGGGCGAGTTAGACGAAATCGCCAAAACCGTTTCAGAATATCTTGCGAAGATGATTAATATTTCTGATGAAGATTCGGTTTTAATTGTCGGCATTGGGAATCGTAATATTATTTCGGATTCTCTTGGTGTTCGTGTGGCAGATAAAGTTATGGCAACACGCCATGTTGCCCATCAAGTGGAAGCCAGTAATGGAAAGCCAATCCGCACAGTTTCGGTCATTTCCCCTGGCGTGATGGGCGTTACAGGAATCAGCACAGCCGAAATTATCAAAAGCATTTGCAATGTAATAAATCCCTCTCTTGTCATTCTGGTTGATGCGCTCGCCGCTGGAAAAACATCTCGGCTTTGTTCCACCATACAAATTACAGATACTGGAATGACTCCTGCGGCGGGGATATTGGGGAAAGGTAACGCACAAACTATAGATTTTGATTATTTGGGGATTCCCGTGGTCGGTATAGGTATGCCAACTGTTATAAACGCGGCAACTATTATGATAGATTTTATAAGTCTGCTGTCACAAGCACATAGCGATAGCGAGGAACTGGACGTTGCAATGGTTGAAAGCATTCATCAATACGCTGATGAATTATTCCCTTCCTCGTCTTTTGTTGCAACGAAGGAAATTGACGCGGCTATTCACTATTCGTCCTATGTACTTTCTACCGCAATAAATATGGCACTGTTTCAAGAAGATTGGGTTCAGATGTCACACAATACTTATTAAAGCTGAAAGGAGTGATGATTTATGGAAATTCATAACAGAATCAAAGAACTAAGAATAATCTTGGGGATTACCCAACTTAAATTTGCCAAGCGCATTGCCGTGGTACCGTCTTTTATTTCTGAAATTGAAAATGGTGTTCGCGAAATTAACGAACGCGCCATCAGATTAACTATTGCCGAATTTAACGTGAACGAAGAATGGTTAAGATACGGTAAAGGCGCAATATTTAATCGCGGTATGAGCGCGTTTGAGTCCGAAGCTATGGGAAAGTTCAAAGCCCTTGACCGCATTTTTCAAGAAGACGCGCTGAAAATGCTGGACATACTAATCGAAATGAACGACAAAGCAAAAAAGCTGAAATAAGTTTTTTAAAATGCGGGTTCAGAACCAATACTATGCAAGCAGCGATTGAATAAAAAGGCCTATGTTTAACGGTACTTACCAAAAAAATCTTATGCCACAGGAGGAATACAGCTATGAATAATACGGAAACAACGATTACTCGTACTTTGGACGAATTGGGGAGAATTGTCATTCCCAAGGAAATTAGGGCAAAACTCGGTTGGGGCGAGAAAGATACATTCACGTTCCACTGCACGGAAAACAACACGCTCACGCTACAACTTGCAGAAAAATATCAGTCATAACACCCGCAACAATAACGAAAACTAAAGGCGAATATAAATCTCTGCTTGCACAGTTTTGGTTCTGAACTTCCGCATTTCGTGATAAAATGATAAAAAACTGAAAGGACGTGGGCATATGTCTTTGCCAACAAATAACAGAATCAGAGAAGTACGAAAAACACTTGGCCTAACGCAAAAAAAGTTTTGCGATAGGATAGCAATTTCTAACAGTTACCTTGCGGAAATTGAATGTAGCAGCAAAGCCGCCTCGGAGCGAATACTAAAATTGGTTGTTGCAGAGTTTAATGTTGACGAATATTGGATTCAGACGGGCGAAGGCTCAATGTTCAACAAAGAAGTTGACGAGCAACTTGCGCAAGTTATTAGTTTATTTAAGTCCTTAGACCCTAAACTTAGGATATGCGCAATAAACCAATTAAGCGAATTAGCAGACTTGCGCAAGTAGTTGACATTAGAGCCTGTTGCCACTACGTCTTTGGTTGCACATGAAATAATTTTTTCTGAATTGGTATACGGATAAATTTCACGTTTTCAAAAATCCCTGCTGATACTAAGAACCTGCGGTCAATAAAATCACGCCGAAGTGGCGTAAAAACGGAATCTTTCAGTGGTTTTGTGACGACGACGCGTGCCAGAGGCACGCTAGGAGTTGCAAAATTGCTGAAAGGTTTCGTTTTTATGTCAATTCGGCGTGATTTTATTGACCACAGGTTCTAAATAACAGCAGGGGTTTTTTCAAGTTGATTTGCGATTGATGTTACTATATCCGTTGATAGTCCTGTATCTTCTGCAACATCTTCAATTGACAATCCGCGTAAAAGTATTTTTTTCGCAATTTCTTTAGCCTTTTCAATTTCAATGTTACTATCACGGTTATTAAGCCAACCATGTTTGTCAGCACCTTCTAAAAAAATCTCTCTTATGCCTTCTGTAAACATGTTCATTGCCTCCTCAAAAGCATTGGGATTCGCCTTTACTACCCTATCTATCGCTATACCCCAGCAAATATAAGGCTAGAACGGGCAAACTCACAATCCTTGCATATTCGCGATTATATCTTCGTGTGTATCGCGGCGGCGGATTAGTTTTGTTGTGTTGTCTTGCTGAATTAGGATTTCGGCGGGGCGCGAGCGGTGGTTGTATTGACATGCCATAGCGTAGCCGTATGCGCCAGCGTCTAAAACGCCTAAAACGTCGCCTTTTTGTAGGGGAGGGAGTTGGCGTTCTTTTGCGATATAATCGCCAGATTCGCATTGGTTGCCTACTATGTTTATGATTTGTTTGTTTGCGTCATCTAAAGGGGTGTCGCTTTTTTCGTCGCGATAGATTTCTATGTCGTGGTGTGAATCGTATAGGGTTGGGCGTTTTAGAACGGAGAAGCCTAAGTCAGTGCCAGCGTAGCGTGCTTCGCCGCAAGTTTTTGTTGAGTGGACTGTTCCTAACAAAACGCCGCATTCTGCGGTTAGGTAGCGGCCGGGTTCTATTAGGAAGGTTAGCTCCTTGCCATAGCTTTTCGAGAAGTCGAACAGAAGCTTGTCCAGCGTGCTACCAATTGCTTGCAAGTCTAGGGGTTTTTCGCCACTTTGTTTTTGATAGGGAATTGCGAATCCGCCACCAAGGTCAATAAATTCCAAGTCGTCGAATTGACGTGCTAAGTCCAGCAACGCGCCAACGCCTTCAAGGTAGAGGTCGCCCCAATTCTGCGAGCCTATATGATGATTGATTCCGATTAGTTTTAGATTATATTTCGCTAGAAGATTTTTCACCTCGGGGATATATTCGGGCATTATGCCGAATTTCGTGCCATCACCACCAGTGATTACCTTCTCGTGATGCCCGCCGCCAATCCCTGGGTTAAAACGCAAGGCGATTCGCCCTCCTGTATTAACTTGCCCAAGGGTATCTAATTGTGACAAGGAATCCACGCTTACGGTAATGCCAAGTTTTACGGCGTATTCCAACTCCTCTGCGGAGACATTATTCACCACAAAAAGTAATTCACTTGGCTTGAACCCTGCCGCCATTGCCGCCATTGCTTCGCCCGCGCTGCTTATATCGGCGGTGCAACCTTCTTCACGCGCTATTTTTAGCAAGGTCAAATTCGTATTCGCTTTGATTGCGTAATTCACGCCGAATTTCGGATATGTGCTTAGTTTTATCATTTCCTTGCATCTTTGGCGAAAAATTCGCTCGTTGTAAACGTATAGTGGGCTTCCGTATTCCGCCGCTAGTTCGCGGGGGTTGTTGCCTTGGTAAAAATTAAACGCGTCTGTTACTTGTCTCATTTTTTTGCTCCGTTCTATATATTCAATAAATCTTTGCTAATTTGCAATTGTAGTTCCTCTGGGGTGTTGAATCGTTGTTCTGGACGCAGGAAGCGCAGAAATTTCACTTTTATATGCCGTCCGTACATTTCGTTGGGTTTTGCTACGAGGCTTGGAATATGCGTTTCTACAGCTATTCGTATGTCCGTGGGAGACGGTTCTGTTACGGTTGGACGCTTTCCGATGTTCGTAAGCCCCTTCATTGGAACGCCGTCTAGGATTGTGATTGTTTCATACACACCATTTTGTAGCAGAAATTTTTCGTCCGAAGGATAGAGATTAAGCGTAGGAAATCCCAGCACTCGCCCAAGTTGTTGCCCTTTTTTAACTTCGCCCATCATAAAAAACGGAAAACCCAAAAGCGAAGCGGCTTCGTGCAATTTATTTTCTGACAAAAGTTTGCGAATATTCGATGTACTGATTGCTTCCCCATGAGAGACATTAGCAAGTACATGAACCGAGCCGCCATAGGTTTTCGCCGCGTCGCGAAGAGTTTCAATCGTACCCTCACGCCCATTGCCAAAACGATAACCCTCACCAACCACTATTTCACGCGCTTTCAACTCTGTGAAAAGCTTGTGGCAAAATTCCGATGCCTTCATAGCGGCGAAGTTTTCATCAAAGCGCAGCGTAATCACATGGTCTATACCAATCTCGTTTAGAAGATGTTCGCGTTCAGACTCCGTAAAAATAGGCTTATACGAAGGGTCGCGCAGAAATTGAAACGGATGCGGCGAAAACATAACCACAACCGAAGCCACCCCCGCCGATTTAGCGCGGCGAACCACCTCCAAAAGCAACGCCTTATGCCCTTGGTGAATCCCCTCAAACTTACCAACCGTCAGAACGCAGATAGGGATTATCAAAATAATACCTCCAAACAGAAATTCCCTTTTTTCGAGCTAAAAGAATACAGCCCCATCAGCTTATTATCTACAGCGGAGTACAACCAATACCTGCCGTCCACCTTGCCCCAGTCATCACGGGCTCGGAGTTCCTCCGTTATTGACTGGATAGCTTCCGCGTCATCAAACGCGAGGTCGCGGGGTTCGCGGCGAAGTGCCACCTCTTCCACTAATTCAAACGGAATAGGATTGCCATTTCGCGCACGCGCAAGCCCTTCTGGTTTAATGCGAAATACAGGATAAGGGAGTATCTCGTCTACGCGAAGAATCAATTCGCCAAGCCGTCCTTCTTCTACCGCGCTTTTGACCTCCGCCAGCGTGAAGGAATTATCTATATGAAAGCTTCCGCTTCGGGTGCGGGTGAGTTCGCCCATTGTTGCGCCGCAACCCAAGACCTCGCCAATGTCCATACATAAACTACGAATATACGTACCCTTAGAGCAAGTAACCTCAAAGCGACAGCGGCACAGCCGCTTTTCGTCGATTAAATGCGCGTTTGGCTCAGTGTACGTCTCGAAGCCAGATACTATTTTGATGTCCAAAATCTTAACTGGGCGCGCAGGGCGTTCGATTGTTTCGCCTTTGCGCGCAAGTTCGTATAATTTCTTCCCGCCTATTTTCACGGCGGAGTACATTGGTGGGGTTTGCAAATACTCCCCGCGTTTTTCGTATAGGAAGGATTCCGCTACTTCCTGTAGCTGTTCAAGTTTAATGTCTGCGTCTTTCTGCGAAAGGATTTCCCCAGACATATCACCCGTGTCCGTGGTGATTCCCAATACAATTTCCGCAACATATGTCTTATCTTCCGCGGATAAGTAATCCGCCAACTTAGTAGCGCGCCCAAGACAAATAGGCAAAACGCCCATTGCATCGGGGTCTAATGTCCCCGTATGTCCCGTTTTGCCGCCTGTTAGTCTTCTGATAATTGCTACTACGTCGTGTGAAGTGTAGTTCTTCTCTTTACGTATGTTTAACACGCCCGTTTTGTTCACGGTGAAATCTCCTCTTGTTTCAAGCCATATTATCCCAGCGAAAGGCGGTCGCGTTAATGTTTTTTTTTGTCGTAAATAGCTACTTCATTTCGTACCAGTTCCAATGCGCGTTCCATTACATCAGATACAGTGCCGTCCACTGTTGCGCCAGCCGCCAAAACATGCCCGCCACCGCCAAACTTCTTTGCAACGCGCCCCATATTAGGCCCTTGCGAACGCAGACTAATCTTCACTTTGTCGGGGCCTTTTTCGTAAATAAAAATCGCTGCCCTAGCGTTGCGAGTTCCCATTAAATACTCGACAACGCCTTCAAGGTCGCTGATTTCCGCGCCAACATTCGCCAACATTTCCCGCGTAACAAACGTATACACAATCTTCTTATTACGTGTCCTAGCACTGTTTTCCAACGCAACCCCCAACGCCTTGCCTGCCGCAAAACGATGCTGATGCATCAATTCATTATAAATTTGCGTAAACGGAATTTTCTCCATAAGCCGTGCCGCAATCTCCATAGTAGATTTCGCCGTAGCATTATATCGAAAGCCCCCCGTATCACAAACCATTCCAGCATACACCGCCGCCGCAATTTCCGCCGTGGGTTCGGTAAGATGCTCAATCACACGAAACGCCATTTCACTAGCCGAAGACGCATTTGCTTCAATATAATTATAATCCGCAAACCCAATATTAGTTTCATGATGGTCAATACAAACCGTAATTTTTGCGCGCTCAAATAACGCCAGTGCCGCGCCAAGTCTATCAGGGTCGGCGCAATCCAGCGCGATAAAAACCTCTGGCATAAGTTCGTCCAAATCCCCAGTAAACAAAAACTGCTTACCAGGAATAACCCCAAACTTATACATAAAAGACTCCAACACAACCTGCACATTCTTACCAATCCGATTAAGCGCAAGCGCAAGCGCGAAGCAAGAGCCAATAGAATCACCATCAGGCCCAACATGCCCCGACAGCACAAAATTTTCATTACTATTTATAATATCAATAATCTGTTCCATATTTCCGCCTTATTTATTAACATCATCAATTAACTTGCGCATCCGCATCCCGTGTTCTATTGAATCGTCGTAGATGAATGTTATTTCTGGGGTCTGGCGTAGGTTTATTGTCTCGGCTATGCGCCGCCTTATGAACCCTGCTGCGCGGGTTAGACCTTCCATTGTTTCTTTTTGTTGGTCTTCGCCACCAAAAATGCTTATTCGGATTTTGCAGTACTTTAGGTCGGAAGTTGTTTCCGCACCCATTACGCTAACTACTGACCCTATTCTTGGGTCGGAAAGCTCGGAGCGAATTACATCAGCCGTAACGCGGGTAATCTCATCATTAATACGAATCATTCTTGTTTTCATTACACACCTCATACATCTGTAAAAATTCAAAAATTACTATATCAAACAATAATCAGCATTGCAAGACGAAGTCAAATTATGGTGCGCCAACTTTTTTGCCCTTTTTGCAAAGTATAGCAAACGCGCTCTCAATCCGTGATTGCTGTCGCGGCAAAATCGCCCGAAAACGCTTATTTCGCGTTTTCGGGTGCCGCTCGGCAATCACGGTTTCGAGGTGCGTTTGCTATAGCAAGAAAAAATTGCTGCAACCACAAATCATTGACCTAACACATATTTTCAAATATGATGATTTGCGAGGAGGCATTTATGAACACAATTGCGGTAGTAGAAGATGACAGGCATATAAACGAAGTAGTAACGGAATATCTAAAAGAAGCGGGCTATGAGGTAATATCGGTGAGTGATGGGCAAACAGCGCAAGAAATGTTTTTACCCGAAGCGAACATCACCGCAAATGACATCACGGTGGATTTATATATTCTGGATATAATGTTACCTGGGGTTACGGGGTTATCATTATTGAAGGCAATTCGTGAGAATGAGCCGAAAGTGCCAATAATAATGCTAACGGCGGTATTGGACGAATACACGCAACTGCTAAGTTTCGACGAATTAGCAGATGACTATATAACAAAACCCTTCTCGCCAAAAGTGCTGGTGAAAAGAGTGCAAGCATTACTACGCCGAAGAAACACAGCCCCTGCACCAAAAGGCGGGGTGTATATCGACACGGACAGTTATTTGGCGTATGAAAGCGGATTACCCGTAAAACTAACCCTTCGCGAATTTGAGCTTTTGAAGCTATTGATGCAAAATCCTGGAATGGTATTCACACGACAGCAGTTATTGGATTCTGTGTGGGGCTATGATTATTTTGGAGATGAACGGGTTGTTGATGTTCATATAAAAAATTTGCGCAAGAAATTCAGCGGGCAAGTAATTGCAACAGTAAAAGGGGTCGGCTATCGGCTTGATGTTGAAGCATAGCGATTGAGGAGAATATAACATGAAAAAATTTTTTGGCGGATTGGCGTTTAAAACATTTGTGTTTTCGCTAGTTCTTATGACAATGATAATGGTTATGACATTAGGGATTTTATATGCGTTTTTGCCAGGGTATTATTTGGCGCATATGACAAACCAACTTGACAGAAACGCAAGCGATTTTATTCAAGAAATCAACCGAATCACAGAGATAGAAGATACATTACTGCACATAGTAGAATTTTCTACGGCTAACAATGTTCGGGTGACATCATTTGACGAAATGGGGCAACCGCTGTTTAATTTGTCGCGTCATCCTGTGGCGTATCAAACTTTTTCAATAAATGGCGGAAGAATGATTCACGTCAATGATATTGGAGGTGGTTTTCAGATTTTTAATCCCACCATTATTTCCACGCCACCCAGACATATTGATAATTGGACAATGGTTTTTAGAGATGGCAATTATGTGCCAGATGATACTTTTCGCGCCGCGCATGTCACCATAGCGTCGCGAACGGGTGATTTTGTAATTTCCGACTCTGAACACAGCGTTGGTTTTGTACGCACAGTAACACATCCGCTAATAAACCACATGGAATTTACAAGCACGCTACAGCCAATAGACCAAGCGCAAGATGTTATCGTAGCAATGATTCCATATTTAATGGTAGCAGGATTTATAATCGCGCTGGCAATGGCATTTATATTTTCGCGTCTTTTGACGAAGCCAATAATAAAAATAGCCGATGCCGCAGAACAAATGCGACAAATGAAGCCAGATGTAGTGTCGGGGATTACCACAAACGACGAAGTAGGACGGTTATCCCGCACCATGGACAAATTATATTTAGATTTATGCGCAAACATACAAAACCTACAAACAGAAATGGCAAGAACCGCCGAACTAGAACGCTCCAAAACAGATTTAATGAGAGCAGCAGGACATGAACTAAAAACCCCAATAGCCGCCCTAAGCGGAATGCTAGACGGAATGATTGACAAAGTAGGAGTATACAAAAACCACGAAAAATATCTACCCGAGTTAAAAGCCCAAACTGAAAGGCTTTCCAAGCTAGTTCACGAAATACTAATGGCTTCAAAAACAGAAGAAACAACCAACCAACTAGAACCAGCCCTAATAGATATGAACGCGCTAATGGAAGAAACT
This sequence comes from Defluviitaleaceae bacterium, assembly GCA_009785665.1. Lineage (GTDB taxonomy): Bacteria > Bacillota > Clostridia > Lachnospirales > WQUN01 > WQVC01. The sequence goes on along the minus strand of WQVV01000034.1, from coordinate 4,974 downwards.
ATCACGCAATATCTACCGCTGATAGAAAAAAAAGATTTGCAACTAAACATGTCAATTTTTTCGTCTCTCTCGTCAAACATGCCAAGCGAAAATTTCATGTATGAAACAGACAAGCGAGTTCTATCAATCGCATTATCAAACATACTCTCAAACGCAGTAAAATACACCCCCGACGGCGGAGACGTTCGTATAGGAATGGCAACATACCAACGGGGCAGGGTTTTATTTATAGAAAACCAATGCGAAGTTGATAAAGCATTAGTACCAAGCCAATGGTTCGAGCCTTTCTACACGCCCGACTACAGCCGCAATAAATCCAAAAGCGGAACAGGTTTGGGATTATACATCGTTAAAAAGAATTTGGACGCGCTGGATTTGCCTTACGAAATCGCTTTGGTTGACGATGGAATTAGATTTGAAATCACATTTCCAATCTTCACATAAACTTCATATTAGCTTCATTCAAATTCCACATGTATGATTTATTATTAAGCCCTCAAATAAAAGGAGGGCTTTTTTAATGAAGAAGTTTTTTGTAACAGTAGGTATAGCGGCAATGGCATTTGCCTTTACAGCTTGCGGGGGAGGCAACGCAACCAATAGCGCAACAGTCCCAATTTTCGCGGCAGATGACGAGCCATTAAGCGGAAATTTAACAGTTTCGACGTTTGACACGGTAATGTTGCGTCCGTTTTTGGAGTCAGCCGCAGAATTATTTACCGAAATGCACCCAGATGTCACTATCACAGTAGACAGTTTTTCCGCGCCACCAGAAATACAAACAATCGAAAATGAAGACGGCACAACCATGCAAGTCATGAGAACATCAGAAGGCCCGCAAGAACGCCGCGACTACGTAAATCAAATAAGCACGGATTTAATGGGCGGCAGAGGCCCAGATATTTTAGCAATGGATATGTTGCCGTTTTACAGATATGCAAGAATGGGACAGCTAGTAGACCTACGTCCATTTATGGAACATGACCCCAATTTTGACATAAACGATTATCGCGCAAATATTTTTGACTTACTTACAACAGATACAGGGCTGTTTAAATTTCCGATAAACATTGATTTCCAATACATTACGTTTGACAGTACATTGTTTACGCCTGCACAGCAAAACGCGCTTATGGCGGGTGGCGCATTTACGATTCAAGAATTGCTAGAACTGGGCAGTCCAGCATTTCACGCCGCCAACGAAGAGCATAATATGTTTTCAATGGCAGATTTTGTGATGTTCCGTCATTTATTCCACTTGTATCAGAATCATTTTATCAATTTTGAAACACGTACAGCCAATTTCACCGATGGCGTATTTGTGGATATGCTAAACATGATTCAAAACATGGACGACCAAGGCTATTTGCAAGATGGCACGTTTGGGAATGTAAGAATAGGCGGAATGGAAGTAGTCGAAATGGACAGATTTCTTTACAAATTTAATCCAAGTTTCTTGTTGTTCCAAGAGTTTAACCGTGACGACCCCGATAGATTAGGCTTTTTTATGGGGCAAGGCGTAACTGATGATGATATGGTTGCAGGGCTTTTGGGCAATTCGCTTGGGGACGTTCCTTTTGCACTTGGCGAAAGAGGCGGCGGCACAGCATTTGGGATTAATTCAAATTCTCAAAATCAAGCATTAGCATGGGAGTTTATCAAGTTTTTATCAAGTGATGCGTTAATTGATTTAGCTGGCGGCGTTATGGGAATCCCGCTTCACATAGGCGCGTTTGAAGAAAGCGCGTGGCGCAATGCATCAAACCATATGTTCACCCCCAGAAGATTAATTGAAGACTCAGGCGCACCCATCGAATACCTAGAACTTAACGCTACCCAACTAGCAAGAAAGCAAGCATATATCGAAACAGTGGACGGATTTATAAACAGCTTCACCACCTTCCGCATAACAGACGCACTTATCGAAGAAATGATATTTTCGGAAATAGGCGAATTTTTCAATGGCGAAATTAGCGCGGAAGACTTGGCACGTAATCTGCAAAGCAGAATCACCTTGGTTTTAAATGAGTAAAATATTACGGCAACATCGGGGATTTTTGTTTATTCTACCAGGGTTTTTAGGGTTCGCGCTGTTTTATCTTTTGCCCTTTGTTGTTTCGGTAGGATATTCGTTTATGACTCGCCCTGTTGGCGGGGAATTTGCAGGACTTAGCAATTATATAGACCTCCTGCAAAGCCCCGCCTACCAGTTGGGCTTGCGTAACACTGTTGTTTTTATGGGGCTGTCTGTTCCGCTTAATATGCTTCTTTCACTTGGCGCGGCTATGCTTATTAAGGATATGGGCAAGTTCAAACCAATTTTCGTACTTATTTTCTTGATTCCGTTGGTTATTCCATCGGGGGCAATGGTGTTCTTTTGGAGAATGATGTTTTCGCGCAATGGGTTTATTAACAATATTTTTGACATGGTTGGTCTTGATGGAATCAACTGGTTAAATTCGGAATACGCAATGCTAACATTGTTGATTATCTTCGTGTGGAAGAACTTAGGCTTTAATCTGGTATTGTTTCTTTCGGGGTTAAGCAATATCCCCAAGGAATATTATGAAGCCGCAAAAGTGGACGGCGCGAACGCATTATACACGCTAAGAAAAATTACCTTTCCGTGTTTGTTGCCCATTACTGTGATTGTTTTGCTTATGTCGGTTATTAACTCGTTTAAGGTGTTTCGTGAAGTGTATCTGCTAATGGGTTCTCACCCGCATGAAAGCGTGTATATGTTGCAACATTTTATGAACAATAATTTCCATTCGCTTAACTATCCGCGCCTTACATCGGCGGCAACTTTGCTATCCATTGCAATGGTGGTGATTACTTGGGGATTGCTTTGGCTGGAAAGGAAGGCCTCCCATGAGTAGACGAATTGCTTTTAATTTTAAACTTGTGCTTCTTGCGGTTACGGGGATTGTGTTTTTATTTCCGCTGGTGGTTACGTTTACAAATTCTTTTATGTCGGAACAGGAAATAACTTTGTTTTATCGCACGGATTTATCTTACTTTGACGTACTGGAAGGCATTGAACAGAGGTTTATATCCTTTAGGCTAATCCCGCGTGATTTTAGCTTTGCGCAATACCGAATGGTTTTGATTGACAGACCAATGTTTTTGATGTTATTAGTAAATTCCGTTCGGATTACAGCCCCTGTTACGATAGGCAGTTTGATTATTTCGCTTTTGACGGCATACGGTTTTACTTGTTGGAAGTGGAAGCATAAAGAAATTTTATTTTTCATCTACATCGTTGTAATGCTTATGCCTTTGCAGGCTGTGCTTGTGCCAAATTTTATTGTTGCAGATTGGCTGGGCATTACGGATAACCAGTGGGCTGTTATTCTGCCTGGGATATTCGCGCCGTTTGGTACGTTTTTGCTTAGGCAATCCATGAAGGGTATTCCAGCCGAATGCTACGAAGCCGCACGAATAGACGGCGCGGGGGAATTACGAGTATTCTTATATGTAGTAATGCCGCAAATGAAATCTGGAATTGCCGCACTCACTATGCTAGTTTTTATTGAGTACTGGAATGTAGTTGAACAAGCAGTAGTTTTTCTGCGTGACTTTGATTTACAGCCGTTAAGCGTGTTTCTTTCAAGAATCGCAGATGGACGCGCAGGGCTTATTTTTGCGGCTAGTACTGTGTATATGTTGTTTCCGTTTGTATGGCTGTTCTTGGGGCAGGAGCATTTGGAAAAAGGAATCGAATTATCGGGAATCAAATGAGGTGGAAACATGAATGAATATGAAATGATAGAAATTAGCGGCGGAAATGGTAACGGAAAAAAACCTGTGAATAAGAAAATCCTTATTGCAATAATCGTGCCTATTGTGTTGTTGGTGTTTATATTTTTGTCGGGAGCAATTTATAATCACAACAGACCAACCGTAACCGCGGCATTACCTTTGCGTGGGCATATTAATCACCGCGAGGTGACAAGCGGAATAGTACGTTACGCCGAATCAGCAGAAATTTATGCAGAACTAACTGGCTGGGTAGAAAGGGTTTTGGTAAGAGAAGGGGATAGCGTATCTATAGGGCAACCGATTCTTGAAATTGACTTCAGAACAAGCCCAACCGACGCGCAAGAGCAAATAGATATAATTCAAGCGCAAATGGAAACAGCCCGCGCACAGCACCGCGAGCGAATGAACGGTTATCGCATAGACAGACAAACAGCCCAAGTAGAACTAGAAAGAATAATCTCGGACATAAGTAACGCAGAGCGCAGACTCGCGGAATTACGAGATGAGGAGTTCCGTCCAACATCAATTTCGGATTTTAACATTAGGCAAAAAGAAGAAGAAATTGCACGAGCAAGGCAAATGCTGTACCAAACCACAACATTGTTTCACGCTGGAATTGCCACAGGGCAAGAAGTAGACGCGGCAGAACTCGCATTAGCAACAGCGATTGAAAATCATAATCAATTGCTATTAAGTTTTGAAGAAAGCCTTGAAAACGAATACACCAGACAACGCGACTGGGAACGCGACCAAGAAAACAGAATCCGTGACGCGGAAAATCAACTGGAAGCACATCGCCGCGCACGCCGCACTCGTGACTTGAATACAGAATCAATAGGTCAGCGCGAAGAAACTGCTCGCAGACAGCATGACGAAAGTTTAGCAAGTTACCAACGCAGGCTAGAAAATTATCAACGCAGATTGGCTGGATATGAGTATTCTACAATTCTATCCCCAGCGGAGGGAATCATAACCAATTTGAATGTAAATCAAGGACAACATATAAACGCAAATCAATTGCTTGTTGAAATAGGGCTTACGCAATATTTCGTGGTGGAGGGTGATATACCCTTGAGTAATAATTTTGTCACCGTGGGGAACTCCGCTGTATTGCGCAACGCATCTGGTACGGTGACGGGTAATGTGACGCAGGTGGTTCCGCAAGAAAACGCGAAGCGGGTTACAATCGCATTAGACACCACCACAAACACC
>WQVV01000033.1 GCA_009785665.1 Defluviitaleaceae bacterium | reverse complement strand
TCTAGGGTGACAATCATGCAATTAGCGCACATTCCCGTTGCGTCTGTGTTTGGGGTATCTAAGATGCATCTATTATCGCGTTGGTAGATACATAGTTCGTGTTCGCATTCATGTTCGTAAACCACTTGTGCGTCCTCCTCTTCGTACTTTTTCCTATAAAACAGTGACATATCTGCCCCGCAACAACCCTGCAAGTTTGCACTATTTTCGTGGGGCGGATATGTCACTGTTTTAGCGGAAAAAGTATCATTTGAAATTTGAGTTGGACGGATAATAAAAAGGCGCGCTAGAGACGACGTTGTAAAAACCGTCACCACCTATACACGCTCGTAAGTAACAAAAAATAACGCCGTCGCAACCACTGCAATAACAAAACCCCATAACCCCATAACCCCACGCAAAGAAGACTTGAAGAAGAGCCAATAATTTTGTATACTGCAAACGTCACAATGGGCAGGGTTTTTCTAACCCCGCAGGTGTTTAGGTGATGCCTCTACATCTCCTATTCGCTTCCCGTGGTGGTGTTTGCCGACACTTCCCACAGGCTGTTGTGGCCGTTTTTATATCCCCCTTCCTACATAATGATAAGTAAATATCCGTCTCAACTCACACAAATATTATCATATCTTGAAAATGTGGGCAAGTGGAAATCTAAGACCTTGGTGGCGTTGCCCCCAATGGCGCAGTGAGCGCAAGCGAACGTTTCCCGCGCCCAATACCCCCACAAGGGGACACAGTCCCCTTGACCCCTTCTTTTTGCGGCTGTATAGCTTCGTTAGCTTTCCACTCATACTTTTTCCGCCAAAACAGTGCCATATTCGCCCTACGAAGATAGTGCAAACTTGCAGGGTTGTTGCGAGGCGGATATGGCACTGTTTTATAGGAAAAAGTATCATGTGAAGGCGCAAATGTTAAAATTTTTTGGAGAGGGGGTTTGGGGGAGAAATTTTTGTTTACTACTAGCAATATCGCTGCTGTTTTTTTTGTTCCATATAACGGGATTGAAAAACGGATGAGCTAAATTTGCTCATCCGTTTTTTTAACTTAATGACATTGAGTCTCCTCGACCCCGCTTTTTGGAATTTGATATTGAGTTAGGTCGCTTATAACTTGTAGTAATCGTCGGGTTTGGTGGCGTAGTAGTCTGTTTCGGGGGTATTGGCTTCGCCATTGCCCATTGCTGTGTTGTAGTGGTAGTCGGCTTGTTCTTCTAGGTCTTTCATGTCGTTTTCTATTTCGTCTATGTCTTCGGGGGTTAGTGGTTCGTAGTCGGTTTCTAGTTCTGGGTCTGGTTCAGTGTCATCGTCATCGTCGTTATCTACTGGTTCGTAGTCTTCTTCCTTTGGTAGGTCTTTTGGTGGGTCGTATGGGTCGTAATCATAAACGTCGTCGTTTGAGTCGTCTAGTTCGTCGTCGTCTGGGTCTTCGTCGTCTTCATCATCTTCGTCTGGCTCTTCATCGTATTCGTAGTCTTCTTCCTCTTTTTCATACTCGTCGTAATCGTAATCGTCTTCTGCGTCTAATTCGTCGTAATCGTATTCGTCATCAAGTTCAAGTTCGTCGTCGAGTAAAAGCAGTGCCGCAAAAGGCATGAAAGAAGGCACAAACGTAGAGAATGTATCTGCCAAAAGATGCGGGGGGTGATTTACCCAAATCGGATTGCTTAGGGTAAATACTGGTGCATCAAATCCACCAGCAGTCCACCAACTAGGTTGCGACCATTCTGCGGAAGTGATACTAAATCCATTAGAATTACCTCCACCTAAGCGAGTAGTGGCAACATAACCGTCAACTAATGCCAAGTCGTTTGCAAAGTTAAGGGTCATGCCAATTATGTTATGACCTATACGGGACGCACGTTCAGAACCATCGTTTACTCCAGAGGTCATAGAATGCCCTAATACAACATTGTGTTGCATTGTTCCAAGTACGGGAGCTAATCCACCTGCAATACCACCAGATGAATAATGACCATCAACTATAACCATGGTTACATTATGCTGAACTGTGCCACCTTGATGCCGTCCTACAATGCCACCCGCATTATTCTCAGCCCCAGACAATATGCCTGTAACAAAAACATTTTCGATAATACTGCCTGGTATTATCTCTCCAGCAACGCCACCAGAATTAGAACCCCCCGCAATGTTTACGTTTACAAGTCCAAGATTGTGTACTCTGCCGCCATTGCCAATTGTGTCGAATAGTCCCAAATTTGAAGTGCCTGTCGTGTCTGTGGCATTCAGCCCAGATATAATATGCCCATTACCATCAAACTCCGCCATAGATATTGCTGGTATAGGAGTCCAATTGCTTGTGAGGGTAATATCCGCCATTACTCGGTAATGCACACCTGCGCCCACTGTCCAAGTTGGACGTTCTGCTCCACCTCTGCCTACAAATCGCAAGTCATATTCATTCCAGATTAGGAAAGGGTCTGTCGCTGTGCCGCTACCTAAATTCGGGCGAATTAAAACGCCATTATCAATTTCAATACTGCTGTTTCCTGTAGGAATTGATGCTACTGGGGCAAAACCATTGGGGAAGCTGGAAAATGTTCCAAAACGGGTAGCGTCTGTAGCAGTTGATAATGCCGCCGTAGCCCCACCAGAAGCAGAGTTTACGCCGCCATCTCGTGGCAACAAAATATAATTAGTAGAACCAGCAATGATTCCGCCACTAATATTAAATAGACCGTTAATAACTTGCACACCGCCGCCCATTCCACCAGCAGCATTTGGGCTAGTGGCTTGGTTGCGTGCTATTAATCCGCCGTTCATGTTAAACGTGCCTTCGGCTACTCTTACACCGCCTGCGTTACCCTGTGCGCCATTGCCTGTAGCCGCGTTATCTGTGATGCTTCCACCGCTCATATTAAATGTTCCGCCATTGATGATATTAACACCACCAGCGTTTAACGCAGTGCTATTGTTACGAATTTCTCCACCCATCATATTAAACACAGACGTTGCACCTGTAATGGTTACAGCCGCGCCATCTACGCTAACTCCATTGTGATTTCTAATCACGGCAGTATCGTTCATATTCAAAGTGCCGCCGTTTACCTGCACCAACGAAGTGTTTAGAGGGCTTGCTGGATTCCCCACCAAATGTATATTCTCGTGTAATGTGAGTGTCGCGTTGTTCTGTATTACGAATGCGTGACCATAATTTACGTTGATATAACGCGGAATCGTCTCACCCACAAGAGTGATGTTTGCTCCAGATGCAATAGTTACAGGCGCAGTCATAGGCAAGTTTGCATAGAGACGAATAACATGATTCCCCGCCGCAGATGCCGCATCAAAAGCTTCCGCAAGAGTATTGTAGTTTACTGGTGTACCACCATTTGATGCCATTGAAACAGGACTATACATAAAGGTAGCTGTTATCGGCACAGAAGAGGTTATCGGCCCAACTACGAAATCATCTCCACTGGCTGTTCCCGCGCCCGACCATGATACCTGTCTATCTGTATTAGGGTTGGCTGTTAATGTGACGGATTCACCAGCAAATGCACGAAATACAACAAGGTCATCTGCCACATTTCTGCCATTTATAGTTTCGCCAGCTTGCCTACCTATCCGCGTAACGCCCACCGCATGGGCATACACTGTCGCGCTTGGGGCTGATTCCGCGAATGCTATATCTGGGTCGCCAAGGTCATAACCAGAAGTGGCAGAAAAATTTGGAGTATCACTATCTATCACGGCAAGGACAGTAACTGCATACTCCGCTGTAATTGCCTCCGATAGAAAAGAGTTACGCATTAAATTAACTATATTCTCTGCATCAGGGCTTGACAGATTGCCCGTTATTATGTCGCCAGCAATCATATCGCCATTCATGTATATGGCGAACATATGCACTGCCCCAGCAGCGGCGTTGTTTGCACCTGCGGTGAAGGTGATATATCCTTGCTGGTTAAATGTCACGTTTGTGGGCGGGTCAAGAGGTTGCGGGTCAACTGTGATAGTCACAGGGTATAGCTCTAGTGCGGCGGGCGCGAAACTTAGCATGGAAGCATTGGGGGTGAACACCATGTTAAATGCTTGATTCGCACCTGCGCTTGGTTGGTAATTTGGTGTTTCCCATGCAAAAGTACCAAACGCGTTGGAAGTGAATGATAGCACAGAATCGGATAGTGCCTGCCCAAAGATAATATCTCCTGCTACTGGCACTGTCATTACTTGCGCGTCTTCAATTGTAAATACTTCTGTACGCGTTCCGTCGTAGTTGCCGATTCCGTTGATGGTTATTATGTGGTCGCCTACAGCGGTTGGTGGGATGTAAGCTAGGGTGAAGTCAACATTCATTTGCAGGGTTGCGGTAACGCCGCCGTCATCTGTTATGATAATCGTTGGGTTTTGGGGCGCACCTGTATAAACCGCGCTTTCAATAAAAACGGTTATATCGGAATGGTCTATTGGTTTTGGTAGAATTTCAATTGTAAGATATGCGTCGGCTGGACGGTATGTTGTTCCGCCAGTCTTGGTTGCGCGTATTGTGGCTGTGCCTACGCCTAAAATGGTTACGTCACCGCTGGGGGTTACGTTTATCGCGCTACCGTTCACACGAACAAAAGTGATGGCATTGCCAGCGATTCCGCCTGATACAGATAATACAATTGGTTCGACATTATACGTAAATACCGTTTCGTCTGTGGTGGTAGTGAGGAATAAGTCGGGTTGCGCAGGAAGCCCCACGGAAAGTATTCCGTCGTTAAGAATAACAAACTCGTAATTGGGGGCGTACAACGTACCCACGCCTACGATTATGTCGTAATTATCTGGCGCGTCGCCTTGGATATAGTTCGTGGTTAATTCTGCATTGCCTGTTACATTGGCGGTGATATGGTCTTCGCCAAGTACAAAACCCGATATTGAGTATTCAAAATCCAGCGCAACGTCGCCATAAGCAATATAAGCATTGTGCGCTGTTATGGTTAGGGGAGCGCGCATTACTATAAGCTCTGCGTCAATAAACACAAACTCGTAGTTGGGGGCGTACAACGTACCATCTGCTATGATGACAGGATAATTGCCAACAGGGTTGCCTAGAATGTACTGAGTAGTAAATTCTGGCGTGCCTATTATTACCTCGGCATCATAACGGTCGTCGCCATTTACAAAACCCCATATTGAGTATAGAAAATTTGGCGGTACGGGGTCGCCATATACGATTGTAGCAGTACGCGCCGCTACGGTTAGAGTAGCGCGTAGCACTTCAAATTCGATATATTCTGTTATTGGGTCGAAATTATCGTCACCAGCTCTTGTGACGCGTATTTTCGCGTTTCCGTTACCTACTCCTACGATTGTCACAAGCCCAGTAATCGGATTTACAAGAAGAGCTTCGCCGCCGTCAATAATTGCAAATGAAAGCGCGCCTGTGCCGCTACCGCCGCTTACGTCCAGCATAAACGGGTCTTCCCCAAAAGTCACAACATCAGAAGCCGCTGTTACTACTAATGGGGCTTGTGGTTGCTTCACTGGTGGGGGTGGCGGCGGGGGTGAAACGGGGTGTTGGTCATGCGGCGGTTGCTGTGTTGGTGTTGGGGTCGATGTTGGTGTTGGTTGTGGAAATGTCGGTTGCGGTGTTGATTGTGGCGGTAATAATGGCGGGTCTGGTAATATCGGTGGTTGTAGAATTACTGGTGGTGGTTGTATTACTGGTGGTAAAATGATTGGTGGTTCGGGTTGTTGCGGAATGTCGATTGGTTGTTCTGGTTGCGCTGGAGGTTGATAGTATGTTTCTTCTGGTGGTGGCTGGGGAAGTTCTGGCTCGTGTTGCGGAGGAACTTGTGGTGGAGGTTGCGGTTGCGACGGTGTTGTAATTTGCGGCGGGGGTTGCAGCACCAATGAAGGCTCTGGAGTGTGTATTGGTTGTTGTGTTGGCTCTGGCGTGGGCGTTGGTGTTGGTTGCGGAATAACATTATTCCCTTCGGGATAATAAATAGGTGGCTCGTAGATTTCGCCATTGTTAAAATAATCCATCAACAAAGCAATGTCGCTGTCTACTACCATATCATGTCGCGTGTCTGGTCTATTAACTTGAATATGCAATGGCGAATCCGCATTAATAACCGTATCAAACAGAACAGACATCATACCAAACACCGTTGTTGCAAGAATAAGCACCAACGTAAAACCAGCCGCTCCAGCCGAAACAGCCGAATTAAGTATTGCCAAAACACCTCGTTTTGTGCGAACGCCATCGCTTGCTGATTTTGGTACAGGTACGGCGGCATCAAGGGGCGAGCCACGCCAACTATAAAGCCAATATTTCGCAATTTTCTTAAACATAATAAACCCCTCCTACTTTAACTTAAAGAACGACACCAACTGCTTTAACATTTCCGCTTGAGCGTTAAGTTCCCGCGAAGCGTCGGCAGAGTCCTGCGCGGCAACAGAATTATCTTGAACAACTTTAGAAATTTCGCCAATCCCAGCATGTACAATGGAAATAGAATCCGCTTGCTGTTCTGATTTTTCAACTATGGTTGCGATAATTTCTGACATTTGACTGATGTTGTCTGCGATACTTGCAAAAGCTTCGGAAACATCTTTCGCGGCCAGCCAAACATTATCCGCGCTTTGCTGGTTTGCCAAAATAATTTCCGTGCTGGAGTCGGTGGATTTGCGGCTTCTGCCCGCTAAATTTTTTACTTCCTCTGCTACAACCGAGAAGCCCTTGCCCTGTTCGCCAGCCCGCGCCGCTTCTATTGAAGCATTTAAGGCTAGTAGCGTTGTTTGGAAGGCAATATCGGAAATTACTTTGTTTAGCTTGGAAATATCATTGCTGGATTCTTTCACCTTGTCCATAGAAGTATGCATGGATTGTATTACTTCCTCGCCCTGCTTTGCGGCGGCTGTGGAGCTTTCAGCGCGTTGATTTGCCGCTGTGGCACTTGCGGCACTTTCTTTTGCACGTTTATCTATGGTTTCCATTGCGGCAATTAGCCCTTGTATTTCCGCATTTTGATTAATTGCGCCTTCGGCAAGTTGGATTGCGTTTTGGGAAATTTGCCCCGCGCCTTCCACAACCTGCCCTGTTGCGGATTGTATATCGTTCATTGTGGTGTTAAGTGAATTTAGAATTGTGTTCAACGCAGTTTTGATTGGCGCGTAAGAGCCGATATAATCCCGCTTTACTGACGCAGTTAAATCGCCTTGCGCAACCTCGCCCAGAACTTTCGCGATTTCCTTGATATAAGACAGGGTAATCTCATTTGTGCGATTGCAAGCTTTTATTACCGTGTCAAACTGCCCTTTGTAGTCGCCTGTGAGTGGGGAGAAATTCCCTTCTGACATAAGTACGACATTATGCTCAATTTCGGAAAGTGGCGTTTCCACGGCGGCGATTAGGTCGTTTAGAGTGCGTACAAGTTCTGCCCAACTGCCTTTGAATTTCGATTCGTCCACTTTCATGTTGAAATTGCCTTCGGAGGCATTTTTCGCCAAGTTGTTTATATCCTTGAGTACATTTATTATGTTCACGCGCAAGCCTGATAGGGCTTCGTTTGCCCATGCCCAGTCGCCCTCGTATTTGCGTGTTTCGCAGTCGAAGTTGCCTTCGCCGTAATTTTTCATTACGTGGATTAGTTCCATTGTGGATTTCACACGCTCTTTTTCGGCTCGTTCTTGTAAGACTGCACTTGTTACATCGTGGATTATTATGATATATCGCAACAATTTATCTTTGTCGTATACCGAAGTTATATCGGCTTTGTAATGCTTATCGCCCATGCTAAAATCTATTGAACGCCCCATGTCATTATTATCTATGTCTAGCAATTCGCTTGGCCAAGTTTCAGCCTGCGTGATGGGTGAGTATTTTTTTGCATTTTTCAACGCTGGGAATAACTCGATAGCGGCGTTATTCGCGCTCATGAAGTTGTGGCTGGTGTCTACTAGCACGATAGATTCCTTTATGGTTGCCAGCACAACTTCGGCGGTTTTTGTATCGGAATAACGATTTAATTTCATTACGCGCAACAGACGCAATAAACGCAACAGGCGCAGTATTGTCATATTTACTGGGAATGCAAACGGTAAGTAAAACGGAAGAACTGCCAACACGTCAACAATCGCCATAGGCGAAGTTGCATATTTTAGCCGTGCCAATGAAGGACGCATACGCGAGTGAAGTATATCCGCCGTCCAAAGGCGCAAGATGTATTCAACTGTGAAAACAACAACCGTTACAAGTTCTGCATAAAAGAAAATAGGCTCTGCACTTTCTGGAATAACTTCCAGAAGGTCTAGCAGTACCATTACAATGTTAATTACAATTAAGGTGGTTATTCCATAACTAAAAATTCGGTTGGCTAGGCTTCTGTGACCATCATCACGGATTATATTACATACTTCCCGTTTAAGGTTCATGAAGTCCCCTCCCTTTCTTTTCTGGTAATTAGATAGTATATCAGAGTGGGAAGTGCTATTACTCCCGCAACAATTAATACATATTCGCCATCTGGTGATAATGAGTGCGCAATAGTAAACAACGCAACACCCATTTGCCCAAACACCACGCCGAACATTTTGAATGCAAAATTACTTCTTTTATACTTTTTGGCTTCATCAAGGTCGCCATAGCCACCTTCTACCATGTTTGTTCCCGTGCCTATGGAAAAGCCAAGCAATGCCGAAGCGATATACATAGTAACAATCCCAGGAATTAACGAGAACATGACTAACCCAGAAGCTGATAACAAATTAGCAAACACGCAAATTGTAATCTTGCGAAGCCGCCCCAAGAAAGCACGAGCGACAAATGGTGCGGCAAACGCCGCCGCCATAGTCATAAGCAGATAAGTCCAAGAAGCCGCACCCGCCGAAAGATTAATGCTATCGGCATACAGCGGCGCGAACTGCATTATAAAGAACTCGCCAACAACAAACGGAGCCATCAAAAACCCAACAAACATTAAAATACGCTTTGAGAATAAAAACCTAAAAAGTCCAAATTCGCTTTTTTCCAAAACTTCCCGCTGACCCACGGGTAGCATAAAACGGATTAATATTGCCAAAAGTAACATAATCGCGGCAGATAATGCAAACGCCCAAAATAACCCGAACCAGTCAAAAACAATCGCGCCTAGTACCGCGCCCGAAGTTCCGCCCAGATATTCGCCCGACAAAGTTTCCTCGCCAAGTGTGCGAAATTCTTTATAACCCGTGCCAGCCGCATTTGATATAAATTGCTGAACACCCAGATAAACAATAGCAACGCCCAAATAAGATACGGCAAGTAGCCCAAGCCAAACGAAAAGATTATCAGTAAAGCCCATAGCAAGAAACCCACCAGCACCCATTATACAACCAAGAATCGAAAGATTGCGTGGAAGGATTTTTATAATTCGTGCCGCAAGCTCACCACCTGCAACCATCATTAGCAGAACAACCGCTAGGGGTAGAATCAACGCAAATTCGCTGGGCAACCAATCTACGGGGTTGTGTTCATATATATTTAACACAATCAACACAAAGAAGTATGCGGGAATCGCTTGACATATGATTACTAGGAAGTTTAGGCTTTTCGCGCCAGCGGCGTATTTCCACTCGCGTTCACGCTTTAGATTGGGTAGGTTTATGGATTCCAACAACTTGTTCATCTCTATAAACAGAAAAACCAGCGCGAACACAGTCGCCGATACCGCAAGCATAAAGTCAATGGTTGCAAGGCGAAGTTGACCCGTTAGAATTGCGGTGGGTCTTCTCACCACTGTAAGGGCTGTCACTTCTCGTGATTCCCTATCAATAATTGCAGTGACACCGTATTTGTAATCGCCGCGAATGCCCATTACGGAAGCTTGTTCGTCCCATGCCATGGCGAATAAATCATGTGCGTCTGTGTCCAAAAGTTCTACTACATATGGCCAGCCTTGCCATTGGGTTGCCGTTTCTTCGCAGTAGATGGTGAAAAAATCCTCCTCGCCACTACTGCGGTTCATTATATATAATTCGTCGTGTTCACCTATTTCAAATATCGTCATTTCGCCCGTAAATGCCAATGATAATGCTGTGAAAAATGAATGAATCCGCAATTCTTCCAGATTACTAGACTCAACATGCGCATTAAAACCATTGTGCATAGACAGGCTGAACATCGTAAGAAATATCATCAAAAACACACAAAATTGCGTCGTTTGCGCCGAATAACTTGTTCCAGTTCGCCTGCCAACAACCCACAGAAGGATTCGCACCAAATGCGCCAACGCCAACCCAAGAAACAACCCGCCAAACAATATAAACAAGACTTGCACAACTCCAGCAAAATTACCTTGGAACGTCAAAAGCCCCCATGCCAACACACCACAACCAACCATTGAAAGTATTTGTATGATTAACCTTGGTGGCGAGTTATCTGGGTTGGCTGGTTCAACGTCTTCTTCGTTTGTATCTTCTAGCTCGCTGGTTTTTTTACGCAAATTCAAAACCGCCGTAAAAAACAAAAATCCTAAAGCCATTATCAAAATGCCGCGAATCAACGATACATATAAGCTATTAGTTAATTCTTGGCTAAATTCCATAAATCTAGTATCGTCGTAAAGCGTGGTTTCAAATAAAAAGTCTCCTATTGCCCCGTGCAGTAACTCTACGTTTCGCGAAAGTGCTTCGCCTGTGCCGTGCATCTGCTGTATGTAATAATCCGTATACAGCTCGGTTATAGCCATATGGGCTATTATCACAGTAAAAACAATTGCGACACTTATGAAAATTATTTGAATCACGCTATCTTTTATCCACAAAAATTTCACGATTTAACCCCTTGCTTCCCCGTGTAGTTTCGATTTGAAATGGGCTGAGGACGAGTTAATTCTGCGAACGTTTCTACGCAGAATTGACGACAGACGAAGCCCAATTTCAAACGGAATCGCTATACAGAATATATCATGTAATGCTCGAATTGTCATCAACATAAAAAAAGAGCCGTTCAAAACTTGACAATCTCTAATATTTTTGAGAAAATATGCGCGTTAAGGAGGTGACATGAGTTGGCAAATATTAAATCAGCGCAAAAGCGGATTCGCGTGGCCGAAAAAAGGCAGGCGCGAAATAAACATATTAAGTCCTACACCAAAACCGCAATTAAAAAAGTAACTGTTTCGGCAGGCGCGAATGACGGCAAAGCAAAAGAACTTCTACTTCAAGCAATAGCCGCCATTGACAAAGCCGCATCAAAAGGCGTTTTTCATAAAAACACCGCCGCAAGAAAGAAATCTAAACTCACCAAAATGGTGAATAAATCTGCTGTATAACACTAAATACCCTGCCTAATGGTTGGGTTTTTTGTTTTGTTAAGATGATTTTACAATGCAAAAAAGCCAGCAGCCGACTCTTTTCGGCTACTGGTTTTGCTTTTGCGGCTGTGTCGCTTAATATGCGTTTAGGATAAAAACTTCAAGGCTGTCGTCTAGGTTGGAATCGCGGGAAATTCCATACTCATTCCTATCTACGCTAAAGTTACGGGCAACATGCGCAGTAGAAACACTAGACAGCACAAATTGGAATTGATACCAATCCACACCTAGGGATTCGCTTAAAGGGGAAAACACTGGTTCGCCACGAAAAACTGCCGCCATAAACTCTTCCCATGGCATTTCGATTTCATCTTGTTCAAATGCCTCATATAGTTCGTCAACTGTCATGTCAAGTTCAGAAGCCCATCTGTTCACTACGTCAATTGACCTTGTGGCTACATATGCTTGCTGGACGAGGCTTGCAAAGTCAGAAGATGAAAGACCAACTACATCAGCTAAGTGGCTAAGTTCGATGTCATTTTCAAAAATGTATTCAAAGCGGCTTGCCTCGCGAACATTGTCAAAAATTTCGTCAATCGTCATGCCAAGTTCATCAGCCCAGTTATCCATGATTGCACCTATCCAAGGGAAAAACTCGTGAATCCTGTCAGATGTGCTTGGTTGCTCTTGATATTCTGCAAAATCAGCGACGAAGGTTGCTTGAGGGTTGTGTACTGGTTCTTGTGATGCACATGCAGTTGTTGCTGCACCTGTGATTGCTACTACTGCTACAAATCCTGCTACTATAAATTTTTTCATTGTGAAAATCTCCTTTAAAATTAGTTTAGAGGTATCGAGTACGCCCTTGCGGTTGAAACCGCCGCGTTAATAAACTCTACGATTACGACATATCCTATGCCGTCTTGTACACCCATTGGGAATCTTTGAACTCCGTTTTCATCACCATAGAAGGCATGAGGTCGTAACCCCAGAGGTGAGTGACCACCGATGTAAAATTCAAAACTTCTTATGGTGATGTCGAGAAATTCTTCCGAAGCCAGTTCTCTTAGGGCATTCGGTAGGTAGGTGAAACTTTCCATTGGTGCAGACCTAATGTATTCTGCCTGTTCGGTGGTGAATCCATCCAGCCCACCATGGTCGAAGGGTATTATCGCGCCTTCGGCATAAGACATCATGCCGACCCCACCGCTTGCGTAAAAATCTAAAATTAGCAACTGGTGGTGGGTTTCGCCGTCTTCAAATGTTACGTTCACATCAATTTCTATTACCATGTTTTCGCCAGACCAGTCACGATAGCTCATGTCGGAACTAGCCCAAAACAACAAAATATCGTCGGGCATGGTATGCCCAAATGTGAACGTGTTACCAATTTTGTTAAATTCCTTACCATACATAACCAATCGGCTGGTGGTGAAATCGGGCGGAATGGTGACATGGCCGCGTGGAACGCCATCTACTTGTCCCCAATTTCCAATGTACTGCGTTGCAAAGAAGCCATTTTCCAACGAAAACTCTACACTGCTAATGTTTTCGCCATCAAAATCAAACCACAGCCCAATGCTGATATACATTACTTCGCCATCGTAATGCCCGTGCCAACCTTCAAGCAAGGCAATGTCCATCTCTCGCCATACATACGTGCCATCGGGTTGCAATTCCATTGCATAAACTCGCATAACAAAGGGGCTGTCTGGAAAAAAGATGTCGTCCGACCGATTAAGCAGAGTTGTTCCCAACACAGCAAACAATACAACCGCCGCCGCTACTGCTACGATTTTTTTATATTTTTTGTAAAACTGACGATTATTTTTTTTTGCCCTTTGCATAACTTTGGAATGAATCCGCTTCCTAGCTTCATCACTAAGCGTAACAGAGTTGTATACTTCTGCAATCTTATCGCTCTTCATCTTCAAGCACCCCTTTCAAAAGAATCCTAGCTTCTCGCATATGGCTTCGGATAGTTGATTGCGGTTTACTTAATATTTCTGCAACTTCTGCCGTCGAGTAGCCTTCGTAGTAATAAAGATAAATCACGTCTTTGTAACGCTCTGGCAATTCAAACACGGTTTTGATTAAGTCCTTATTTGGAAAAGCATCTGCATACTCCAGACTTTCATAATCGTCGATATTAACCGTTTTGCGCCGCCAACTTTTGAGATGATTTTTGCACATGTTTATAGCTGTGCGCAATAACCATGCTTTTTCATGCTCTTCGCTTTTGAGTGCTGGCGCGTGTTTTAATAGTTTTTCAAACACTTGCGAAGTTATATCTTCGGCATCTGCCGCGTTTTTCAAGTACGAAAAACATACACGATATACCATCTCTGCTCGCCGCTCGTACACTTCCTCAAAAGTTGAATTATCCTTGCCACGCGCAAGCAAGAATTTTATCATGCTCCTCAACCTCCTTCACTAATAATACAATCAAGGGGGTTGAAATGTTGGGTGAAATAAAAATTTTTTTTATCCTCTCATCTAACCATGTTAATACGGAAGCTTCAAACGGCAACGACCTTGACAATACCACACTCTATGCTATACTCCAAGACATAAACCCATGCATTGCCATAGGCAACTCCAACCATGGCTTGGCATGAGGGGATTAAAAATTTAGGGAGGAAACAAAAATGATTAACAAGAAGGACATTATTGCAAAGCACGGACGTGGAGACGGCGACACAGGTTCGCCAGAGGTGCAGGTTGCGTTGTTGACAGCGCGTATTAACCACTTGACAGAGCATTTACGCACGCATCCGAAAGATTTCCATTCACGTCGCGGTTTGCTAAAACTTGTAGGACAACGTCGCGGGTTATTGGATTATATCCGCCGTCAGGACGTAGTAAAATATCGTGCGCTCATCGGCGAACTTGGACTAAGAAAGTAGGGCGCACATGCGAAAGATGTATAGAACTACACTTGCAGGGCGCGAGCTATCATGCGAGTTGGGTCGCGTAGCGGGTCTTGCGGGTGGCTCTGCCCTAATGAAATATGGCGAAACGGTGGTGCTGGTGACAGCAACCACCAGCGAAAAACCGCGTGCGGGAATAGACTGGTTTCCACTAAGCGTTGACTACGAAGAAAGATTTTACGCAGTGGGTAAAATCCCAGGCTCGTGGTTTAGACGCGAGGGCCGACCTACGGAACACGCAATTCTAGCGTCACGGCTTATCGACAGACCAATTCGCCCGCTGTTTCCACCAGATTATCGTAATGATGTTGCGGTGGTGGCAACGGTTCTTTCTATGGATCAAGATGCAAGCCCCGAAGTCGCGGCAATGATAGGTTCGTCTATTGCGCTGTGTATTTCGGAGATTCCATTTGATGGGCCAACATCAGCAGTAAATATCGGGCTTGTGGACGGCGAACTTATTGTAAATCCCGATGCCAACCAGCGCGAAATTAGTAAACTCGCGCTAACGGTGTCATCAACGCGCAACAAAGTTATGATGATTGAAGCAGGCGCAGATGAAGTTCCCGACGATAAAATGTTCGAGGCAATCATGTTGGCGCATGAAGAAAACAAAAAAGTAATCGAGTTCATAGACGAAATAGTAGCAGAAAATGCAAAGCCAAAACGCGAATACGAACAACACGGCGTTCCCGCAGAACTTTACGAAAAAGTAACCAGCTTCATAACCGACGCAAGAATGGAAGAAGCCGTATTCACCGACATGAAGCAGGAACGTGATGCACGTATATCTGCGCTACGCGACGAAGTAGAGGCAACGCTAGTCCCAACCTTCGCGGAAGACGTAGCCGAATCGTGGAAATCGCAACTTGGTGACGCAATCTACAAGTTTGAGAAAGAAACGGTTCGCCGAATGATTCTCAAGCAAGGCAAACGCCCCGACGGACGCGGAATGGACGAAATCCGCAATTTGTTTGCGGAGGTTGATGTTTTGCCGCGTACTCATGGTTCTGCTATTTTCCGCCGTGGACAAACGGAAGTTCTTACTGTTACCACGTTGGGTTCAAGCGGCGATACGCAACGGCTTGACGGTCTTGATGAGGCCGAGGAGAACAAGCGTTACATGCATCATTACAATTTCCCCAGCTATTCTGTTGGCGAAACGCGTCCTTCGCGTGGGCCTGGGCGGCGCGAAATTGGGCATGGTGCGTTGGCAGAGCGGGCATTGTTGCCTGTGATTCCCAGCGAGGACGATTTCCCTTATGTAATTCGTTTGGTTAGCGAAGTTCTTAGCTCCAATGGTTCTACTTCGCAGGGGGCTGTTTGTGGCTCTACGCTTAGTCTTATGGCGGCTGGAGTGCCTATAAAACGCCCCGTTGCAGGAATTTCCGTGGGCATGGTCACAGGCGATACCGAAGACGATTTTGTTCTACTCACCGATATTCAAGGGCTGGAGGACTTCTTTGGCGACATGGATTTCAAAGTGGCTGGAACAAAAGAGGGTATCACTGCAATTCAAATGGATATTAAAGTTGACGGGCTTACACCTTCGATTATTCGCGAATCGCTTGCGCAAACACGCATTGCGCGTGATGTAATCCTTGATGATGTTATGATTCCCGCGATTTCCGAACCGCGTGCGGAAATTTCTCCGTTCGCGCCGAAAATTTCTATTATCCGTATTAACCCAGACCAGATTGCTGAAGTTATTGGCTCTCGCGGAAAAGTGATTAAACGCATCATTGAAGAATCTGGCGTTGAGAAAATCGACACCGAAGATGATGGACGCATTTTTGTTGCAGACCGCGACATGTCCAAAGTTAATCGGGCTGTGGAAATTATTAAGGCGATTGTGCATCCGCCAGAGGTTGGCGCGATTTACACTGGTAAAGTTACTCGCATTATGAGTTTTGGCGCGTTTGTGGAAATTGCCCCCGAAAAAGAAGGGCTTGTGCATATTTCGCAGTGGGATGTTACACGCGTGGAAAATATGGAAACTGCCACAAAAGAAGGCGAAATTGTTTCCGTAAAAGTTACCGAAATTGATGACCAAGGGCGTATAAATCTTTCGCGTAAGGCAGTTATTGACCCCAGCGCGGATATTACTGTACGCCGTCCACTCCCAAAAAGCGGCGGTGGTGATAGGGGAAATCGCAGTGGCGGCGGCGGTGGAAGACCATTCAACAGAGGGGGAAATTCTGACCGCAGAGGTGGAGCGAATTGATAGGCGTTCATGAACTGCCAAACGGATTGCGCGTTGTAATGGAATCTATTCCATTTGTGCGTTCCGTAAGTTTCGGAGTGTGGGTGCGAAACGGCTCACGCAACGAGACCCCCGAAGTAAATGGAATCTCGCATTTTATAGAGCATATGCTTTTCAAAGGCACGGAAAAACGCACTGCATTGGAAATAGCAGACGTTATGGACGCAGTTGGCGGCCAGCTAAATGCGTTCACGTCGAAGGAATATACCTGCTATTTCACACGCACGCTGGACACTCATTTTGATGTCGCGCTAGACGTGCTTTCAGATATGTTTTTCAACTCAAAGTTCGACCAAGCCGAAATTGACAAAGAACGCGGCGTTATTCTGGAAGAAATCAGCATGTATGAAGATACCCCCGAAGACCTTGCCGTTGACCTTCTGCAATTGCATACCTATCCGCAAAATCCGCTTGGAATGTCTATTCTGGGTACTCCCGAAACGATTTCCAGCTTCACGGAGGATAAGTTTAGGTCGTTCATGAAGGCGAAGTACGCCCCAAAAAACGTAGTAATTGCAATCGCGGGTAAAATCAACGAGCAGGAAGTTTTGGAGAAAATCACGCAGGCTTTTGGGCAGTACACAGGCGAGGCTGATAATTGCATGGAGTTTGAGACGACTTACGCCCCAGGCTTTTCCTTGAAAGAAAAGGACATTGAGCAAGTGCATTTATGCATGGGCTTCCCTGGTATTAAAACAGGTATTGATGAATCCTACGCACTGGCCGCTGTGAATACAATTCTAGGCGGCGGCATGAGTTCGCGGTTGTTTCAGAAAATCCGTGAGCAACACGGGCTTGTGTATTCTGTGTATTCGTACAACGCTAGTTATTGGGACACGGGAATTTTCCTAGTCTACGCCGCGTTAAATCCGACCCATGTTCAAGATGTTTTGGGGCTGATTGCGCAGGAAGTTCGCGGCATGTTCACCGACAAAATCAACAACGAACAATTGTCAAAGGCAAAGGAACAACTGAAAAGTAACTTCCTACTAAGCCTAGAAAACGCCGCAGGTCGCATGAACAGCATAGGCAGAACCCTACTAATGCTAAACAAAGTAATCACCCCCGACGAGCTAGTAACAAAAATAGACGCAATAGACCTAGACGGATTTTACGCCGTATGCGACAAAATTTTCAAACTCGACCAAATGAGCCTTTCATTAGTCGGAAAAAAAGTCGAAGGGCTTAGACATGAAGATTTAACCCAAGCAGTAGTTTAATGGGCTTAAACATGAAGACTTAGCCCAAGCGGTAGTTTAAGGGGCTTAAACATGAAGACTTAGCCCAAGCGGTAATTTAAGGGGCTGAAAAAAAGTGAACTCACCAACGCAGTTCTTACTTGAACGCACCAGCGACGCAAAAGATTTACCAATGCCATCACGTCAAACGCCGCAATCCGCAGGCTTGGATTTGCACGCAAATGTAAACTGCGTAACCATACAAAAGGGAGAGCGAATCTTAATACCCACAGGTATTAGGATTGCTCTCCCTTTTGGTTACGAAGCGCAAATACGCTCCAGAAGCGGTTTAGCACTTAAACATGGTATAGCCGTTCTAAATTCCCCAGGCACTGTAGACGCAGATTATCGCGGCGAATTAAAAGTTCTGCTAATCAACCACGGCAACGAGCCGTTCACAATAAACCGTGGCGACAGAATTGCCCAACTGGTACTAGCCAAAGTAGAAATGCAAAACTTCACCGAAACAGACAGCCTGCCCGATACCCCACGCGGCGAAGGTGGCTACGGAAGCACAGGTGTTTCGTGAAAAGTGAAGAGGTCGGTTTTATGTTTAGATTATGTATCACAATAAGCGTGGTATAGCAAACGCGCTCTCAATCCGTGATTGCTGTCGCGGCAAAACCGTCCGAAAACGCTCATTTCGCGTTTTCGGATGCCGCTCGGCAATCACGGTTTCGAGGTGCGTTTGCTATACGTGGGCAAAAATTATATTAGGTGGGGAATGCCTCCATGAAACATAAGTTTATATTTTATTTTGTTTTCGGCCTGATATTAACAGCGTGTAGCAATGCACCTGCATACACGGATATGATTTCCCCAACAAAAGACGCATATTGTACTCATGGAAACATCACACATAATATTCCCCCAGAAATTATCGAAACTACGGACATCAATGATACCCTACAAACTCCCCAAATGGACAATGATGGTCAGCCGAGTGAAGATAATTGGGCCGTAACAATTATGCACATGAGCAACGAAATGGAGTTGTATGCGTTTTGGTTTATGACACCGTTCATGGACGGCTTAGCTGTGTATGTAGATGAATTTATGCTTGAAAAAAATAATTTTTTGCAGACATTTAACGCATATACAAGAATTGGCGAACCGTCTGAAAATGATTTGTCATGGGTAGTTTTTAGTGCAAATACAGACTTATACGATTTTCAATTTTTTAC
>WQVV01000032.1 GCA_009785665.1 Defluviitaleaceae bacterium | reverse complement strand
TAAAATTTTAGTCACTACGGTGCTTCGTTGACCCCTTTTACACCTTCCTTTTTTTTTACTTTTTACTAGGGATTTTTATTTGCCAAAAGGTAGGGATTTTCACTTGACAGTTACATTTTTGTTGCCTAGGAAATTGTATCTGACTCCAAGACGTGTATGTGCGCTTGGGGGTGCATGTAATCGGCGAAAGGCGGCTGTGCCGCCACCGCTCGGTTTTCTATTGGGTGTAGGAATGCAGATTCCTTTTCGCTTGTGCTGTTTCTTGCTAGTTGCAGAATTTCCTCCAGCCATAATTTCGCGGGTTTGCCGTAGATTATTGCGTTCGCACCATGTTGGATTAGTTGGGTTTTTGCCTGTGTTACGTCGTGATTTTTCACATGTGCTGTTTCGTTGTGAAGCTTGTCCAAATTTGATTTATCGTACATAAGCCCCTTGATTAACGCGGCGAACGCTAATGTTTCATCAATAGGCATACTGTCGGCGGTGCGTATTTCTATTAGATTTTTCAAGCGCACATCTGGGAATGCCATTGATAACACATGGTCTATATCGGATTGTGTCATTGCGCGGTTCGCGAAAATTTCGGAAACGGTTTTCGCGCCTGTATAAACAGTCTCATTGCCTTGCGGCATGAAGATTGGGGGCATTTCGTAGATATACTTCGCGTAGTCGCGGAAGCCAAAATCACCATCAAGCGCGTTGGCGACTGTATTTGAACGGCGGGGGTCTACATTATTCCAGATATGAGTGCGTAGCATTCTTCCGTTGTAGGGCTGACCTTCAAATATTTTCGAGTTATCGCAAATTAGCGAAAATAGCGGGCTTAATATACATGCAACGCGAAATTTTTTTGAAAAATCTGCTTCGTCTTCGTAGTCAATTGAAACTTGCGCCGCCGCCGTGCCTTTCATCATGTTTTTGCCCATTGTGCCTGTTTTTTGGAAGTAATCGTTCATATATTGGTATCGTTGCTTTGGGATTAGTGGGAGTTCGTCGATTTTGCTTTTCGGGTGATAACCTGCACAAAATAATTCTGCGTCGTGTTCTTCTAAAACTGGCGAAATGATTTTTGCAAAGTGATTGTATGTATCGAAAATCTCTCGAATGCAGGCAGAAGGACTTATACTAATTTCAAGTTGTGCCGCAGGTTCAAGAGAAATTTCCGCACCCAAAAAAGCTTCAGGCGCGTGAGTTATCCCAATAATACGCCCCTGCGAAAAAATCGGCTCGCCGAAAAGCGGCTGTAAACGACACAGCAAAAGCTCCACATTATTTTCAAATGGGAGCGATGCACGAGTTTTGCGGTCTATTACAAAATGTTCAAGTTCCACGCCCAGAAGCTGGTCTTTTTTGCAGCCCGACGCGAAGTACTCGGCTAATGCGTTGATATTTCTTTCAGCTGTCATGGTGTTCTCTTTTGGAATCGCCAAGTGTCTTTGCACATATCTTCAAGCGTTTTTTCTGCCTTAAAGCCCAGAACTTGCATGGCTTTTGTGGGGTCGGCAAGGGCGATTGCGTTATCGCCAGGGCGGCGACCAAAGATGGAATGCGGAATTTCAACGCCGTTTGTTTTTTCAAATGCATGAATCACTTCCAGCACAGACGCGCCCTTCCCCGTACCTAGATTGAAAACCCCGCAACCTCTATGCTCCTGCGCATAATCAATAGCGCATACATGCCCATGCACCAAGTCCGTAACATGAATATAATCACGAACGCCCGTACCATCAGGGGTATCATAATCATTGCCAAAAACTCGCACTTCCTTGTGGATTCCGCGTGCGGTTTGCGCAATAAACGGCATTAAATTATTGGGAATGCCGCTTGGGTTTTCGCCGATAATTCCGCTGGAATGCGCGCCTACGGGGTTAAAATATCTCAACAAAACCACCGCCCAGTTTTTTGCGGCGGCGGCGGCATCACGTAAAATCTGCTCGCACATAAATTTCGACCAGCCATAGGGATTAGTCGCGCCAAGATGTGCGTCTTCTGTTAGTGGCATGGTGTTGTCACTTCTGTACACCGTCGCTGACGACGAAAAGATAATCTGCCGCACATCGTATTTTTTCATCATGCTACAAAGATTCAATGTGCCAGTAAGATTATTCTGATAATATTTAATCGGCATTGCCACCGATTCTGGCACGGCCTTCAACCCCGCGAAGTGGATAATGCAATCAAACTCATGCTCTGCAAAAACCTTGTCAAGTTCGGCTTTGTCGCATAAATCTGTTTTATAAAAAGTCAAATCCTTTTGCGTAATCTTCTTAATGCCTTCAATCGCATTAATCGAACTATTCGCCAAATTGTCAACAACTACAACGCTGTAGCCTTTTTCCAAAAGTTCCACGCAAGTATGACTACCAATATACCCCGCGCCACCTGTAACTAATATTGTCATGAGTTCACTCTTTTCTAATCATGGTATCTGACTTCGTGACGAACACTACAACTTCCAATACCTGTAATCGGCGAAAAGCGGCTATGCCGCTATACCTTCATTCGTTCTAAGAATCGGTTCATTTGCTCTGGGTTTGCAGCCTGCGAAAGTGCGGTTTCTTTTGAAATTTCGCCGCTTTGCACAAGATTCATTATGAAGGAATCCATACTAATCATACCAGCCGCCGATGCCGTTTGAATCACATTGTCAATCTGATGCGTTTTGGATTCGCGAATCAAATTGCGAATCGCGCTGTTTACATGCATTATTTCAAATGCGGGCGTAACGCCGCCAGCCTTTTTGATTAAAAGTTGCTGTGAAACAACCGTGCGCAAAAGCATAGCAAGCTGAACACGCACCTGCTGTTGCTGTTCTGGCGGGAAAACATCAACAATGCGGTCAATCGTATTAACCGCGCCCACCGTATGCAATGTGGAAATAATTAAATGCCCCGTTTCTGCCGCCGTCATTGCGGTTTTGATTGTCTCATGGTCGCGCATTTCGCCCAACAGAACAATATCGGGGGCTTGACGCAAACATGCCCGTAGCGCGGTTAAGTACGATGCTGTATCCGTGGATATTTCGCGCTGGCTAACAAGACTTTTATTATCGCGGTGAAGATACTCGATTGGGTCTTCGAGGGTGATTATATGGCAGTTTCGCGCCTTGTTTATCGCGTCTATTACGCAAGCCAAAGTTGTGGTTTTTCCGCTTCCCGCTGGGCCTGTCACTAACACAAGCCCGTGTTTTTCGTTCGCAATTCTCATTACTTCATCGGGAATATGCAAATCCGTGTACTCGGGAAGTTCAAAGAGAACCACCCGAACCACCGCCGCAAACGTCCCACGCTGATTATACGCAGACACACGAAAACGAGCCGTTCCCGCTAAAGTTATTGGGAAATCGTCGTCGCCATTCGCCTCGAAATGGTCGGTTAAGCGTTGCGCAAGCCTGTACAATTCGCGAACCATTTCTTCCGCTTCCGACACCCCAATAGCCGTCTCCCCCAGACGCGTTATAATTCCCCCAACCTTAAACGAAACATGTCGCCCCGCCCCAATAAAAATATCAGACGCATTTTGTTTTACCGCAAGCTCTAACCAATCACGCACTTGCATAAGTATCTCCCCTCTCTGTATAGGCGTTTCGATTTGAAATGGGCTAAGGACGAGTCAATTCTGCGAACGTTTCTACGCAGAATTGACGACAGACGAAGCCCAATTTCAAACGAAATCGCTACAACTATCTGGCTTCGAGACGTACACTACAGCCTAGAATGCATGTAAGCGGCGAAAAGTGGCTGCGCCACTACCAGCCTGTTAGGAAGTCTTCGTCAAAATCGAAATCGCCTTGCCATACATTTAGCCTGTCATCGGCTTCCCATTCGGCCATGTTTATCATACGCCACGTTAAAATTTCATATGAATCAAAATCTCGTGAGATTGTTACAAGTAGCCCCTTAGTGTCGGAAATTGGGCAGATGAACGATATTACCTCCGCAAGTAAATCCCAGTCCCAATAGGCCGAAATTTCAATGCCGCGAACTTCTTCGGGTACTTCGTTTAACTCAAGAATTTCCGCCAAAATCTGTTCCGCTAAAGCATCCGCCGCATGAAACGACTGAACCAACCGCACTTCCGTTTCAATAAGTGTCTGTTCATTCAACGCAGGAACAAGCGAAATTACAGCAAAAATCGCAAGGCACAAAACCGCAAAAATAAGCACAATTGACGCGCTTCCAATCCCGCCCCGACTCATTGTGCCACCTGCCGCGTTGCCGTAGTTAAAGTGATTAACTCAACATCATCAATCGCCCGACTAACCCTAATATCCGCGAAAACAACGGACGATTCCGCATCACGCGTTTCCAGTCGTAAAACAAAATAAGGGAAGTAAACAACCAAACCATTATCAACGGAAAAATAAGCTTCTGCGTCGCCAACCATTTCCAAAACCATATCCAAATCCCCCGAAAACGCCTTAAACGCTTCCGCCGAATTTTCAGCAATAATAAGCGCGTGCCGTGTATCAACCGCGTCAACCATCATTGCATGAGCCACAAAAAGAATTTTAACACATACAGCCGCGCAAATTGCAAACACTGCAATTACCACAAGCTGTTCCATCAAAAAAAGCGTGGAACGAGAACGTCCCTTCATCAATATCCCTCGCTTTCGGTATACACTGCACCATACGCACGCAATCGACGAAAAGCGGCGGTATCACTACTTCTGGGAAAAATTAAAAAGCTACCAATATCTGTACACACACGAATCAAGCCACCATCAACCGCCTCGAAAATCAACGAATCGGTACTGATAATAGCCACGCCTTCTTCTGGCGAAAGCTCATTCCCCTGTTCGTGAAAAAGCT
The DNA here is from genome assembly GCA_009785665.1 of Defluviitaleaceae bacterium. Classification (GTDB taxonomy): domain Bacteria; phylum Bacillota; class Clostridia; order Lachnospirales; family WQUN01; genus WQVC01. The sequence continues at coordinate 14,421 of WQVV01000032.1, read as the reverse complement.
CCCGCACCAAACCATCATAAAGATATATAACCGTAACAAAATCCCGATTATTCAAATTTTCCTCAAGAAAAAGCGCGGAAATCCCATTAAAATATCCAACGGAAACTGCCCCCGCGTTATCGGTATTCCTAATCTTAGTGCGAATGTACGACAACAAAATTCGCTCATGTTGCCCAGCTTGCGAAATCTCCGTAATATTTGCAAAAGTGCTACCGCTTAACATAATCACCAAAAGCACACTCGCGGCAAAAACGGCGAAAATCGTAAGAACAAAAACGGTGTCAATTCTATTTTTATTGGCCATTAAAGTTCATCCTTCACGACTGTTTGGCAGTCAGTGTTAAAAGCTCAGCCTTCACGACTGTTTGGCAGTCAATGTTAAAAGTTCATCCTTCACAGAGCTTACCTAAGCTCGAAAACTCGAATATCTGGCAAAATATTCGCGGCAAAAACTTCATAATGCACAACGAATCTGGTTGTGTCTATATGTATTCCAAAGGTGTCCACGATGTAATCCAATGATTCTGGGAAATATCCATGCACAGCATAACTATGAACAGCCGCACGAACAATAGCTTCTTCAAGCAACCGCATACCCTCGGCGCGGTTAGCTTCTGCCGCCTGCGAAATCCCAATAAGAATCACAACGAGAACAGCAATCGTAAAAACAACCACCCGCGCACCCGAAAAAATCGAAGAAAAAAAGCCCTTCTTAAACACAGTAACGCCCATAACTCAAACCGCCTTTATCAAGTCGCGAAAACCGTATCTGGCTTCGAGACGTATCTATAGCATGAATTACATATATACGGAATGCTGAAAACATTTACCGACGACGAGCTAAGTCTGCGGGCTTTTACGCAGACTTGAGCGACAGAGGAGGTTAATGTTTTCGCACTTCCGTATAATCGGCGAAAAGCTGCTATGCCGCCCGCGCCGCCTTAACCAATTGTAGTCATAATTCCCATAAGTGGCAACATGACCGAAAGCAAGATAATTCCCACAATAGCCGATGTGACAATAACAAGCGTGGGTTCAATTTTGCCAACAATATTAGAAATTTCATCTTGAACTATGGTATCGCTTCTGCGGGCGATTTCTGCCATTGCAGAATCAGCCATACCGCTTTTTTCACCAAGAGAAAGAATCCTGCTATCTCGTGCGGAAAGAATCCGCGCTTCTTTAAGCGCGTCTGCAAGGCTTTTGCCATCACGAAGCAACGCCACGCAGTTTTCGTATTTTCGGCTAATCGAGGGATTACTATTCAAAGACGCGGCAAGATTTACAGAGTCCTCAATATCAATGCCACTTGCCATTGCCAACGACATAGACGAAACAAATCGCGAAGCCGCAATCCGTCCAAAAACGCCCTTGCCGCCCCAAAGCTTAGAAGCCGCTCCCGCAACGCCCCCACGAACAACAGGGATAACCCAAGCCAAAAACGCAACAACAAACAGCACAAGAAAGACCACCGCAATCACAACAGAAGCCCCTCTAAACCAAGCCCCAAACTCCATAAGCCGTGTAGCAAACGGCGACATTTGCGCACCCATACGCGCAAAAACATCATTGAAGATGGGCAGAACCTGCACCACCAAAATCAAAACTACCGCAATCATCATAGCAAGCATAACCGCAGGGTATAGCGTCGCATTTTTTATAGACACCGCCAACCGCTCCTGCCGTTCGTAATGCTCCGCAAGTGCCTTTAGCGTTTCCGCCAGTCGCCCCGTTTTCTCGCCAATCTCAATCATATTAACCATGTACAACGGAAAATATTTCCCCTTCCGCATAGCTTCGGAAAGTGGCACTTCGCCCTCCAAGTTATCCAAAAGGTTTTGCAGAATAATCTTACCATCTTTATCGCTCTCGTCGTCCAGCATCATCTCAACGCCATACCTAACCGAAATCCCCGAATTAAGCAGCATGTAAATTTCCAGACAAAGCGTGGACATATAGATATTAGTCAAACTTTTACGCGCCATGAAAACCTCCGTTTGTGCTAATTTAAGACCTCGGGAGAAACTTTTGTGAACAAAAGTTTCCCCCGAACCCCCTTCAAAAAACTTTATAGTTTGCGCCTGTACATGAGTGGATGTTTGAAAGATTCTCACTCAAGTGTAGGCGCAACTATAAAGTTTTTTGGAAAGGGGGTTTGGGGGAAAACCTTTTGTTTACAAAAGGCTTTCCCCCAAGGTTTTTCTTTTATTCCTTAATGAAAATGCGTTGGATTGTAGTTTGTTCCGTCTCCTATGAATCGCATTACTGATTCGCTCTGGTTTGCTGTTGCGGCGAAGGTTGGATCCATTAGTCGCCAGTCTTCACCGTCGAACCAGATGATATTGTTTATCCAGCCTGTTTCTTCTGAATGAACGCTTATCCATGCATGGAAAACGTCTCCTGCGTAGCCGATTACTAGCTTTGTTGGGATTCCTTGGCTTCTTAGCATTGCGGTCATTAGGGCGGCATAGTCGAAGCAGATTCCTTTACGGCGTTCTAGTACGCGGTCGATGTCTGGGACATAGCCGCTTCTTACGTTGGCGGCGAGGTCGAAGTCATACTCAATGTTGGTTATTACAAAATTGTAAACTCTGCCTACGCTTTCAACTACGGATTGCGAACCGCTTACGAGTTGCGCGGCCTGTGTAACGGCGTTGCTTTCGCGGTTGAAGTTTACAAATTGGTTGGGGCGTAAGAATGGCGCAAATTCGCAGGATAGGGTAACAGAAAGATTCACGCTAACTACTGTTGCGAAACGATTGCCGTCAACCTGCTCGAAAACGCCTATGGTGTAATTTCCGTTGCCTGCGGTTAGTGGGAACACTTCCCACCTGCCATCGGTGTTTAGGCGGTATTGGTATCTTATTTCGTCTGGGCCTGTTATTAGAACACGCACGGAAGCGGTTGTGTTTTCCAGAAAACGCACCATAACATAACCATTGCTTGCATTGGAGAAATCAATTTCGGCGCGGTCTACACGGCGTACATTTGTGCCACTTGCAACGGGCATTGGAAAGCTGTGCGACGAACTGTTAAGTGGGACAGCTTCGGGAACTATTACAACAAAATCGTCCTCACTTCCACCAGTAAACCATGCAGTTAAACCAAATGTAAAAACAGCCGTAAGCACCAATGCGGCAACCACTTTATAATTTTTCATCCCTAAGACCCCCTCTGTATGTAAGACACATAATAATATCACTGACGGCAGAAAGTCAATGATATTTATGTGTCAATTTCAAAACTCTACCAAACGGCCTACTATGATTAGTCTTTCGTTTATGTTGCCGCCTGTTGTGCAGGTGCAGAGGAAAACCAATCTATCGCCGTAATTTACTTCAACCTCGCTTTGGAAAATGGAACGCCTTCTAATGTTATTGACGAAGCTATAAAAATGTTCTTCGTCAGTGAAATACATTGGTGGTACTTCAAAGGCGGAATCCAGCAAATATCCTGCGAAAAGTTCGAGAACGAAATTATTTGTTGGCGTGAAAATTAACATGGTAGAGTGTTCTTCAAAATGGGCTTGATTTGCGTAATATTTTAGCGAGCCGAACATATCACCAGAACGCATGTTATGCCCATATATTAGAATGCTTGAATCCGAAAAATCAATGGCATTGCGATAATCTAAGAAGATTGAACCCCACGGGTGACGTTGCCTGTTTGGCAAGCGGTCGAGGTAAAAATCGTTGTCCTCGCCTTGAACAATTGGGTAGTTGATTACCGTGCCTTCGGATTGAATCCACGCGACTATTGACGGAAATTGGTTGCGCATTTCGTCAAAGTCTACTAGGGGTACGAATGCGATTTCTTCCTCTTCTTCTACAGATATTATTTCGGCAAAAAGCCGAACCTCTGAATCTGGGTTCGGCAGTTGCACAGTTTCACGAGGAATAAAATCAACAGGCAGGGCGGCGTTGAATGCTCGCCCTTGCCTATCTGTATGCATCTCCACCGCGAGTGATATTCCGAAGAATGCCATAATCACAATGATTACTCCCAAAACCGCATACAGTATTCTGATTTTAGTTTTGCTTGAAAGTTTCATTATTGAGCGTTCTCTCTTTTAATTTTGCGGATATAGCTTGCAACCACTGCCGCAGAGAATGCTGATAACATAAGTCCTGTTGTGAAGATACCAACCGCGCTTTCAAGACCTGTTTGTGGCATTAAACCTAGTGGTACTGATGTGTCGTCGATTTGAACGAGAGAGGTGTAGGTTTGCTCGTAATTGTTGTCGAATGAACCTAGTGGTACATCAAAGTCGTCGATGGTGATAAAGTCGTCGAATGATGATAGAGGTACGTCTGTATCTTCGATTACGATATACTCGTTTTCGCCAGCTTCTACTTCGATTTCTACTTCTTCGGTATCAACAACTTCTTGGTCTGGGGTGGGTGTGATAGGTCTGAATGGTACTCGTTCTTCGTTGTTGCCGCCACCACTGCTACTGCTATTACCACCGTTATCGTTGCCTTGGTTGTTGTTATTGTTGCCTTGATTGTTATTGTTTTGGTTGTTGTTACCTTGGTTGTCGTTATTTTGACCAGGAACCCAAATCATTTCGTAATGACCAGGAACCCACACTTGAGAGTAGTGGCCAGGAACCCATACTTGGGTAATGTGACCAGGAACCCATACTTGGTCATATGCACCGTCAACCAATACTTGCTCATACGCGCCTTCAACCCATACTTGGTCGTATGCACCTTCAACCCATACTTGCTCGTATACGGCATCAACCCATACTTGCTGATAAACGCCTGGTACCCATACTTGTTCAAAGCTATCGTTTACCCATACTTGTTCGTAGCGGCCAGGTACCCATACTTGTTCGTATACAGCGTCAACCCATACTTGCTCGTACACAGCATCAACCCATACTTGTTCGTATACAGTTTCAACCCATACTTGCTCGTATACAGTTTCAACCCATACTTGTTCGTATACAGCATCAACCCATACTTGCTCGAATACCGCGTCAACCCAGTCTTGACCGTCCCAGTGACCTTCTTTAAGCAACTCGCCGTCTACATAGTGACCAGCCTCAAGCAACTCACCGTCTACATAGTGACCTTCTTCAAGCACTTCGCCGTTTACATAGTGACCAGCTTCAAGCACTTCGCCGTTTACATAGTGACCAGCTTCAAGCAGTTCGCCGTCTACATAGTGACCTTCTTCAAGCAGTTCGCCGTTTTCATAACGACCAGCTTCAAGCAGTTCGCCATCTATATAGTGACCTTCTTCGAGCAACTCGCCATTTATATAGTGACCTTCTTCAAGCAAATCGCCATCTATATAGTGACCTTCTTCAAGTAAATCACCGTTTGTATAGTGACCTTCTTCAAGCAAATCGCCATCTACATATTCGCCCTCAATCCAGTTTTCACCATCTACATATTGACCTTCAATCCACTCGCCATTTACATAGTGACCAGGTACAAAGGTTGTAATAAGTTCTTCAGTAAATTCCAAGGTGAGGTTTGTAATCATAAGTTGGTTAAAGTGCAAACCTTCTGGGCGAAGGATGAATCCGTCTTCATCGGTTGTGAATGGGCGCACATGATTATTGCCTACTAAAAATTGACCTTCAACAGTTAGACTCATATCTGCAACATTAACCAAATCGCCATTGGGGTCAGTTACTTCTATTCTCCAGCCCGAACCAGCACCTGTGCCGTTATGATTCATAAGACGTACATTAAAGCCATTTACAGATGTAATATGTCTTTGGTTCGCATTAAGAGTACCGCTGTTGTGTTCTGTGTTTGGTGTAAACGCTTGTGTGTACGTGCCGCCACCAGTAGTTACCCAGTTATCTGCAACCCATACTTGCTCGTAGTGGGCAGGAACATAAACTTGTTCGTAATGACCTGGAACCCATACTTGTTCGTATACGGCATCAACCCATACTTGCTCGTATACTGGAGCAACCCATACTTGTTCGTATACAGCATCAACCCATACTTGCTCATATACAGGAGCGACCCATACTTGTTCGTATACAGCTTCAACCCATACTTGTTCGTATTCGGCTTCAACCCATACTTGCTCGAATTTGTCATCAACCCATACTTGTTCGTATACGTTATCAACCCATACTTGTTCGTATACGTTATCAACCCATACTTGTTCGTGTACTGGAGGAACCCATACTTGTTCGTATTCGGCTTCAACCCATACTCCGCCTTCCCAGCGACCTTCTTCAAGAAGTTCGCCGTTTACATAGTGACCTTCTTCGAGAAGTTCGCCGTTTGTATAGTGACCTGCTTCAAGTAGTTCGCCGTTTACATAGTGACCTTCTTCAAGCACTTCGCCGTTTGTATAGTGTCCTGCTTCAAGCAGTTCGCCGTCTACATAGTGACCTTCTTCAAGCAGTTCGCCGTTTACATAATGGCCTTCTTCGATAAGCTCGCCGTCTACATAATGGCCTTCTTCGATAATGTCACCGTCTACATAATGGCCTTCTTCGATAACGTCGCCGTCTACATAATGGCCTTCTTTGATAACGTCGCCGTCTACATAATGACCTGCTACATATTCGCCATCTACGTAGTGACCTTCTACATACTCGCCATTTACATAGTGGCTAGGAACATATTCGCCATTTACATAATGACCTTCTACTTGTTCGCCGTCTACATAGTGGCCTGCTACATATTCACCATCTACATAATGACCAGGGGTGTACTCGCCTTGAACCCATGTGCCATTGGTTTCTTCTGTTGTTTCTTCGCTTGTTACCACTGCTTCTACTTCTGTTGCTGAATATTCTTGATATGCCATTTTTGTTTCCTCCCAAAGAATAAAGTTTGTTGCCTCTTTTATTCTAGGGTTGGGGTTCCCTGTTTTCAGCCTCTTTTGCTCTGGAGTTGTGGTTCTCCTTTTTCAGCCTCTTTGATTGAAGGAGTTGGGGTTCTCCGTTATTTTAGTGGCTTGTGATGTAATCCAATTTTGAATCTAGTTCTTGGATTGCATCTGGTTCGATTTCTTCGGCGTACATGGCGGCTAGGGGAACAGGTTCATCTGCGATATAAATTGTGGGTTCTGTTCTTGCCTGAACTAGCATGGCGAATAATGCTATTGATGCCGCTAGGATTGCCGTTCCCGAAATTAGCGTTTTCGACACCTTTTTATGCCAGCGTCGTGGTTCTACAAGTGGAGGGTAGTGCATTTCTGCAATGGGTTTTGCGTAGTCTTTCCAATTGTGTCCCCAGCGAGCGTGGAAGGTGTAGCCTGTTTTGGGGTGTTGTTCTATCCACATGAAACCTTCTCCAGCTTCCCCTACTTGGTTCACCAAATGGTTTAGTCCCATTTGGGTGGCTTCATGTGCCGCGTCTTTACCCCAAACAGCTTTGTGAAGCTGTTCAAGCGTAATGGATTCGCCCTCGTGTGTTGCTAAGGTGTAGAGTGCGTCAAATTCGTTGTTGGTTAGGGCTAGGTTTGTTCCCATTACGGTGCAGGCTTTTTTTGTGTCTCGGTTGAGATTTAATGGCCCTGCTACATATACTGCCGTTCCATCTCTGTTGGTGTTGCTATCCTTATTTATAGCAGTCACCCGCCTTTCGGTTATTTCGTAATCTGTAGCTTACATTGAGTATAATACTCTACTCCAATCGCGAATGTGTAGAAGGTTTCTGATTGTTAATAATTGCGGCACAGCCGCTTTTCGCCGACTATATGCATCAGCAAGCTACGCCTACGTCTCGAAGCCAGATACTGCTTTTAGGCAAAGAAAAAGAACGTGTTGCCACGCTCTATTCTCTCTCGAAACAGTAACCTTCGCCCCATGCGGTTGTTATTGTAAAGCCTGACCCATCTAGTTTATGTCGCAATTTAGAAATTGCTACCTTTAAAGAATTATCAGAACCTGCCAATAATTTTTGCCCCCAAACTTTTTCGTAAAGAAACTCGTTGGTAAGCATTTGCTCTGGGTGCTGGGTGAACTGTTGCAGTAATGATAGCTCCTTTGGGGGCAGATTCATGTCAACATTATTGACGTAGGCCTTACCCGATGGAATATCTATTCGGATGCTGCCGATGTCTAAGGATTCTGGCAACAAAGATGCCCGCCGCAAAAGCGCGTTGATGCGCACAAGAAAAACCGCTAGGTCGTATGGTTTTGGCAAATAATCGTCGCCGCCTGCTTCTAGCCCGTGAATTATATCTTCCTGTGTTCCCATTGCGGTAAGCATCAGTACTGGAATGTTTGAGGTTTTGCGAAGCTCCTGCAAAAAATCAAGCCCCGACCCATCTGGTAAGTTAATATCCAAAACTATTGCGCGTGGTGTTTCGGCTTTTATATGCTTCCGCGCTTCCGCCAACGAAAACGCTTGACGCGTTACATATCCGCGCCGCTCTAATATTTTTTTGTTGTTTGCTTGGACTACTGGCTCATCTTCCACCATTAATATGTAGCCGCCCCCAAATTGTTTTTCCATTTTGTCATTCTCCATTCTGTGTTGGAATTGGTAATTCTATTGTCACTTGTGTACCTAAACCATATTTGCTGTCTATTGAAATGGTTCCGTTGTGAATATTTTTAATCACGTCCTTGCATATTGATAATCCCAAACCTGTTCCCGTGGTGGTCATGCCCCGCTCGAATACCCGCGGTAGCACTTCTGGCGGAATACCCGTGCCATTGTCCATTAAGGTGATTACGATTGTTTTGTTTTTTTCAATCGCGCTAAAATATATTCTCCCATTTTCCGTGTGCCTATGCGTGTTGGAAAAAAGATTCGCAAGCACATGCAAAAACATATCCCCATTGCCACTTACATAAGGAAGAGTTTTTGGAATGTTGGTAACAAACGAGTTTCCCTTACTCTTGATAAAACTGCGGTATGTGTCTGCGCTTTCCCGCAACACGCTTGCTATGTCGAAAGTTTCTGTATCGGCGCGGCTGTCTGCTAGGGAGGAAAGTTGCCTTGCGTTGTCTATCATTCGCGATAGCCGCATTATTTCGCTTTGCGCGTGGTGTATGCTTTCTTGCATCTCTTGTTTGTCTAGTTTGTCGAAGTTTAATAAATCTTCGATGTTAGACAGGCTTGTTGAAATTACCGTCAACGGCGTTTTGAAATCATGACTCATGTTCTGAAAAAATTCCGTGCGCATTCTGCTAGAACGGTCAAGGGTTTTGTTGCGCGATAATAATGTTTGCGCTCGCGTACTGGCTTCCATAGCCGCTTGCTCCGCCTTCAACGCCCGATGCAACAAAAAAAAGATTATCGCCGCCACCAGTAACCCAGTAAGCAGAGCTAACCCCCCTAAAAATATTGAGAACTCCATTTTCTTCTCCTTTCATTTGTTTTTTACATTTCATTATACCACTTTTGAATACAAAAATGGCTTAGTTAAGAAAATTTTACAGAAAATTTATTTTTATGGAGCTGACATATCCGCTTTTATATTTTCTAAAAATCTGCTATTCTATGGAACGGGTCTTAGAACAAACATATATACGAAATGCCTAAAACATTTACCGACGACGAGCTAAGTCTGCGGTCTTTTACGCAGACTTGAGCGACAGAGGAGGTTAGTGTTTTCGCACTTCCGTGTATTTGGATATGGAGTGTAAACATATGGCAAAAGAATACGGCAACGAGAGTATAACCGCGTTAAAAGGCGCGGATAGGGTACGGAAGCGTCCAGCGGTAATATTCGGCTCGGACGGGATAGAGGGTTGTCAGCACGCAATCTTTGAAATAATTTCAAATTCAATTGACGAAGCCCGCGAAGGTCACGGCAATAAAATAGAAATCACGCGTCATGCGGATTTCGCCGTAACGGTAAAAGATTACGGGCGTGGCGTGCCTGTGGATTACAACTCAATCGAAGAACGCTACAACTGGGAATTGGTTTTTTGTGAGTTATACGCAGGCGGGAAGTACGCCAACAATGATGATGACGCAAACTACGCATTCAGTCTAGGGCTGAACGGACTGGGCTTATGCGCAACGCAATATAGTTCGGAGTACATGGACGCGGAAATAATTCGCGAAGGCTGGAAATACACGCTCCATTTTGAAAAAGGCGAAAACGTAGGCGAGTTACAAAAAGAGCCATTCAGTAGTAAAAAAACAGGCACAACCGTAAATTGGCGGCCAGACCGTGATGTTTTCACAGACATAGCCGTTCCGCTGGAATGGTACACAGACATGCTAAAACGCCAAGCCATAGTAAACGACGGCTTAACCTTCGTGCTAAAAGATGAAGCCAGCGGCGAAACATTTACCTTTCGCTACGAAAACGGAATCCGCGACTATATAAAAGAACTAGCAGGCGAAACCTCATTAACAGAGCCGCATTTATTGTCAAACGAAACACAAGGTCGCGACCGCGAAGACCAACAAGACTACAAATTAAAATTCGATATAATTTTTTGCTTCTCCAATGATGTGAATGTGCTGGAGTATTATCATAATTCCAGCCATCTAGTTTACGGCGGCGCGCCAGATAAGGCAGTACGCACGGCGTTTATTTCGGCAATAGATGCGTATTTGAAATCGGGCAATCACTACAAAAAGGACGAGAAAAAAATAAGCTTCCCAGACATTGAGGAAAGTTTAATCCTGATAACCAGTTCATTTTCCACGGTAACGTCCTACGAAAACCAAACAAAAAAAGCCATAACCAACAAGTTCATACAAGAGGCAATGACGGAGTTTTTGAAAAAGCAACTAGAATTTTATTTCATAGAAAACAAACCCGACGCAGACAGGCTATGCGCGCAAATTCTAGCCAACAAGCGAAGCCGCGAATCAGTAGAAAAAACCCGCGTAGCCTTGAAGAAAAAACTAACAGGACAAATTGACCTAAACAATAGAGTAGAGAAATTCGTAAACTGCCGCACAAAAGACACCAACCGTCGTGAATTGTACATTGTAGAAGGTGATTCCGCGCTAGGCTCGTGCAAGCTGGGACGCGATGCAGAGTTCCAAGCAATCATGCCAGTACGCGGGAAAATCTTCAACTGCCTAAAAGCCGACTACAATAGAATCCTGCAAAACGAAATAATAACCGACCTGCTACGTGTTTTAGGTTGCGGCGTAGAAATAAAACGCGGTCAAGCAACTAAGCAAGCCCGCGACCTAAGCGATTTTGATATAAACCGCCTAAACTGGAACAGAATAATAATTTGCACAGACGCAGACTATGACGGTTTTCATATTCGCACGCTAATTTTGACAATGCTTTACCGCCTAACGCCCACGCTGATTGAGCAGGGCAAGGTTTTCATAGCAGAATCCCCACTATACGAAATATCCGTGGGCAAAAATACATTCTTCGCCTACAACGAACAGGAAAAATCAGAAATCCTAAAAAAAGCCGAAAAGTCTAAAGTTCACATTCAACGCTCGAAAGGTCTGGGCGAAAACGAACCAGAAATGATGTGGCAAACCACCATGAACCCCGCCACTCGCCGCTTAGTGCAAGTAATTCCAACTGATGCCGAAAAAACCCAAGCAATGTTTGAAATTCTGCTAGGCGACAACCTGCGCGGTAGAAAAGATTTTATTGAAGAAAACGGTCATCTATATATCGACCTATCAGAAACGGGCTGATTAATTGTGAAGCATCGGATATTAATTTTTGGCGCGGGGGTAATCGGGAGCGGTTACGCTGTAAAATTTTCTGAAGCTGGGTATGATGTTTCTGTGCTTGCACGCGGGGGACGCTTGCAAACATTGGAAAGTAAAGGTTTGTTATATAGTAAGCAAGGCATGGTAAAAAAAGCACGCGTTTCTGTTCTTCAAAAACTTTCTGGCAGCGATACTTTTGATTATATTTTCGTAACCGTCAGATACGAGCAAATAAAAGCGGCTCTTTCGGAACTGCATGATAACAACAGCCCCAATATCGTTACAATGGTCAACAATCCGCATGGGTACAACATATGGGAGAATCTTTTGGGCAAGGGCAGATTAATACCTGCTTTTGCAGGAGCGGGCGGGCGAATTGATGATGGTGTTTTGTATTTTCGGCTTACCCCTCGAATTATTCAACCAACTACTTTTGGAGAACTTAACGGGGTAAAAACATCCCGTTTGCGGGCGTTGGCAAAAATAATGAGAACAAGCAGGATTCCGTATAGTATTTCAAAAAATATGGACGCATGGCAAAAATCCCATCTCGCAATGGTAACAGCGTTAGCAAACGGCATTTACTATGACGGCGGAGATAACTACACAACCGCAAGAAATCAAGACGCAATAAGATTTATGAGTGCTTCGCTAAGAAAAAATTTCCTAGCATTAAAGGCAAGGAAAATCCCCATAACTCCAAGCAAATTGAATATTTTTCATATTTGTCCCATTTGGATAATGAACATAGCCTTGAAATTTCTTTACAACACAAAATTTGCGGCAACCCTTATCAGTAGCCACGCATTAAATGCAAAAGATGAAATGTTGCTATTGGACAGGGATTTCAAAAACTTAATCTGCGAAAGGTGACAAAAATGAATCCGAAAAAAATTACCGACCGCAATATAATGTTCACCCAACACCGCCCCTTCGAGGGCATGGATTTCGACCTAAATCTGGGTCTAATAATAGGGAGCAAGAACAATTTTATAATTGACACAGGCTTCGGAAGCGAAAGCGTAGCCCCAATAATAAAATACATCACCGAATACGGACATCTACGCGAACCAATAATAATCAACACCCATAGCCACTTCGACCACGTTTGGGGCAACTGCACCTTTCCAAACAGCATGATAATCTCACACCCCCTATGCCGAAAATTCGCCGACCGCGACTGGGATAACGATTTGCAAAAATGGTCCACATACCCACGCGGCAACACAAAAAAACATCTGCCAAACACCACCTTCGAGGGCGTAATGCACTTCCCCGAAGACGGCGTAACAATTTTCCATTCCCCAGGGCATAGCGTGGATTGCATAAGCGTCTATGACGAAATTGACAAAATCCTATACGCTGGCGACAACATTGGCGACACTCAAGATAACGTAATCCCCTACATCGAAACAGACATTCCCACCTTTGAACGCTTGATAGAAATTTATAAAAGATACCCCTTTGAAATATGCATTTCTGGCCACAATAAACCCCAAGGAAAAGATGTACTATCCCGCATGGAAAACCAGCTAGAGGCAAGCTGGAAACAGCAAGTAGCAAAATACGGTCTACCCGTGTAGCCGAAACGCGCCAAACATGGTAATATAACCCAAACAAGACTAATAGGCGCGATACATAGCAATAATCCCATATGAGGTGAATATCATGACAATTGAAATCAAAAACATAGGCAAGCTATCCCACGCACATGTAGAACTAAACGGCATAACCATTATCGCAGGCGAAAATAATTCTGGTAAAAGTACGGTGGGTAAAGTTTTATTTGCTTTGATTACTGGACTTAGCGACGTAACAGAGCAAATTGAAATTGAAAAAGGGATAAATATTATTGACGCAATAAAGCGTGCGTATCGCAAAAGTGGTTATTTACTATCAATTCTGCCTAGAGCTATAATAATTCCTTCACAAGAAGAGTTGGAAAACAAGGGGCAACTGGTAAGTGTCCTAAATGCGTATTTTGCAAGGGGAGCGGAATATATAGAACCTGAAATAATCAATGCTACTGCTATAGATATACAGGAAGTGTTATCCGTTCCTAATCATGTTATTTTCCAAAAGACTGTCATGAATAAGTTGCGGGTGGAATTTAATGGTCAGCTAACAAATATGCATTTTCCCAAAGCCTCGTCAAAGATTCAATTCAGACAAGGTGATATAAACATTGAGATGACAATAGAAGACAATATGCTAATCAGTGAATTGAACCCCGTAGACTTTCATAACAAAGCGATTTATGTAGACAACCCATACGTTTTAGACCGAAAGTGGGTATCACTAGCATCACGAGCAGAACAGACTTCACCACAGCAACACTTTGATAGGCAACTACATTTATTTCGTTGTTTAGATGACGCTATGTTATTTGGATTAAACAGTTCAAGCGCGCTAGGGGATATATTAAAAGAGCGAAAACTAAAACGTGTATTTGAAGTAATAAACGCCGCTTGCCCTGGTGAAATAAAAAAGAATGATAGCGGTCGCTTTTACAGCTACATTGAAAACGATACAGGTATGACATATGAGATGGATAATGTATCAACGGGTTTGAAGTCTTTTGCAATCATAAAAGCACTACTCCAAAACGATTGCCTGCAAACAGGTAACATACTCATCTTAGACGAACCAGAAATACACCTACACCCAGAATGGCAGATTGTTCTGGCGGAGTTGTTAATTCTCATTCAAAAGGAGTTAAGTATTCGAGTGCTGATAAATACACACAGTCCCTATTTTTTGAATGCAATCGAAATTTTCTCAAAAAAGCATGGTATAAATGACAAATGCAAATTTTATCAATCAAAAAACGAAG
>WQVV01000031.1 GCA_009785665.1 Defluviitaleaceae bacterium | reverse complement strand
TCAAGCTATGTAACACAATAGATATTATGTTACATGGGAGACTATCAACTTAATTAACTTAAATCTAGGAGGAACTATCATGGCACTAACAGAACCAATCCGCGACCCGCGGCAAGTACAAGCATTTCTAGCGTATTACCGTAACAAAGGGCATTTGCGTAATCAAGTATTAATTACAGTAGCACTGCATACCGCACTACGCATAAGCGACATTCTTCGCCTAAAATGCGAAGATGTTTACGACTTCACAAACCGCCGCATTCGCAAAAGCATCACCATTACCGAAAAGAAAACAGGCAAAAGCAAAATCATAGCCTTACACAAAAACATCATCAAAGCGTTAAAATCCTACTTCCCGCAAGCAAAACAGGGCGAAGCCCTAATAATCAATCTAAGTACAGGAAAATCAATCAGCCGCGTACACGCATACCGCCTAATAAGCGAAGCCGCAGACGCAATAGGTGTAATACACAAGGTAGGTTGCCACTCCCTACGCAAAACTTTCGGCTACCACTCATGGAGTGGCGGAACTTCCCCCGTGATTCTTATGGAAATTTACAATCACAGTTCCTACGCCATCACCAAAAGATACCTTGGTGTCTCGCAAGATGACCAAAACGCCGTCTATCTTGGAATAAACTACACCGCCATCAACTCACGCTGAATTTTTTCAATATCTTCCAAGGGACGGTTGTGTTTCTTTGTTTAAAGTTAAGCTTTCGACAAAATATAAGTATAAGTCCAAAGTGCATTTTAACACCATGCGTGCGTATGTCAAGAATTTTTTCCATAAACGAAGTGAGAAAGACGCGAAAAAGTTGGCGCATTTTCACATGAGATGGGTTTGATAGCCTTGACATCAATTGCGAAAATGGGTTACAGTGCGCGTGATTAATTTACATTTACAGCGATTTCGTTTGAAATTGGGCTTCGTCTGTCGTCAGCCCATTTCAAATCGAAACGCCTATACAGGGGTGTTTTGCTATGTATACTCGTTTGAGAGAATTGTACCGCAATATTGATGAATTTATGGGCAAGGAAGTAACAATTGGCGGTTGGGTGCGCACGTCGCGCAATAATAAGAATTTGGGATTTATTGAGCTAAACGACGGTAGTTTCTTTAGGTCGGTGCAAGTGGTGCTTGAGGGCGCGCTGGAAACGGACAACAATGCCCTTTCTTTTGATGATGCCGTTAAGCTTGGCGTAGGCTCGTGCATTACGGTGAAGGGTAAAATTGTTGAAAGCCTTGGCGCGAAACAGCCGTTTGAGATTAAGGCTTCGGCGGTTTTGCTGGAAGGCTCTTGCCCGTCCGATTATGTTTTGCAAAAAAAGCGGCACGGGTTTGAATTTTTGCGTACAATTTCGCATTTGCGTCCACGTACTAATACCTTTGCGGCGGTGTTTCGAGTGCGTTCGGTGGCTTCACATGCGATTCATGAGTTCTTTCAGCAGCGGGGTTTTGTGTATGTGCATACGCCAATTATTACGGGCAGTGACTGCGAAGGCGCAGGCGAGATGTTCCGCGTAACAACTTTGCCTATGCAGGACGTTCCAAAAGCAGACGGCGCGATTGATTATTCGCAAGACTTTTTTGGAAAAGAAGCATACCTTA
The DNA here is from genome assembly GCA_009785665.1 of Defluviitaleaceae bacterium. Lineage (GTDB taxonomy): Bacteria > Bacillota > Clostridia > Lachnospirales > WQUN01 > WQVC01. The sequence continues at coordinate 17,663 of WQVV01000031.1, read as the reverse complement.
CCGTAAGTGGGCAACTTGCAGTTGAACCGTTTTGTTTGGCGTTGCGTGATGTTTATACATTTGGGCCTACGTTCCGTTCCGAGCCTTCCACAACCACTACCCACGCCGCCGAATTTTGGATGATTGAGCCCGAAATGGCATTCGCCGACATGGACAACTATCTTGAAGTGGCAGAGGCAATGCTAAAATATGTAATCAAGTATGTTCTGGAAAACGCCCCCGAAGAAATGGCGTTCTTTAACGAATGGATTGAAAAGGGGCTAGTGGACAGGCTTCAAGCAATAGTTGACGCAGATTTTGCAAGATGTTCGTACACCGATGCAATCGAAATTCTACAAAAGGCAGACAGAAAATTCGAGTACCCAGTAAAATGGGGCGCAGACCTACAAACCGAACACGAACGCTACCTTTGCGAAGAAATCTACAAAGGCCCAGTATACCTAACCGACTACCCACGCGAAATAAAGTCATTCTACATGCGCGTAAACGATGACAACAAAACCGTAGCCGCCGCCGATTTATTAGTACCAGGAATAGGCGAGCTAATAGGCGGAAGCCAACGCGAAGAGCGGCTTTCCGTACTAGAAGAAAGCGTAAAAATCTTCGGTCTAACCCCCGAAGACTACGATTGGTACTTAGACCTACGCCGTTTCGGCGGAGTAAAACACGCTGGCTACGGCCTAGGCTTCGAGCGTTTGCTAATGTACCTCACTGGCATGAAAAATATTCGCGACGTAATCCCATATCCGCGCACTATTGGGCAGATGGCGTTTTAGGAGCGGCACAGCCGCATTTCGCCGATTACATGTATTGGCACGCTAACGTATACGTCTCGAAGCCAGATACAATTTCCTAGCCTATAAAAAAGCGGCAAAGTCGCCTTCCACCGATGACATGTATTGGCACGCCACGCATACGCAATGCAATTTAAAACAGCAACACTCCTTGCGCATAAGCCAAAGGAGTGTTGCTATCCAGAAAATAAGATGTAATAGTTTCGTTCAATTTTCAATAATGTTTTTGATAATGCAAATAGTTATACCGCTCCATGATGCACAATAAGTCAGATTCCGTGAAGACAATGTTATTATGCTCGTTTATAGGTTCAAACACCCAATTGTCATGACCATCCCTAACTGCTTGCGGGGCATAACGGTAGACTGTTTGAAAAGTGTTTCTGTGTAAAAAAGTCCTTCGAGATAATCGCCTGCGTCCAGAACTATTGGAGGATGCAAAAAATATCAAATCATCACCAACTGAAAATTGACTTCTAATCAAGTAAACGCGTATTGCACCAGTAGTCTCGTAGCTACGCAGAAAAGTCAGATGCCACCGTCTTAAACGGCGAGGTAAGCCTTCTGCTTTGTACATTTGTATAAACATAAATGTATCTTCAATATAAATATCTCCCTTAAACACATCTAGCACTTGTACTGTATAAACGGAGTACAAGTGGTTGCTTACTTCTGTGTCTCCAAAGGGTATAATTTGATTTTCTATGGTAGTAATCTCACCCCTAAATATAAAACAACTGTTTGATTCTATGTCCCAAATATCAGTGAATACCCAGTCTCCGTCCTCCGCAATAGCACGTATTGCCCATTCACCATTAGATGCACCTATTGGTAGGTCTTGAAAACCATCGTTTTGATTTTCGTAATATATAAACCCACCAAGTATTGAGAAAAAGAATGCAATAAATGCTATAATTGCAGTAGTTACTATTCGTTTATTCATATATGCTACGCTCTCCATTCACGATTAAATTACGCCCTATCCACTAAAAACTCTGAAAAATATGCGAGTTATATAATGCCAAAAAAAATAATCGGAACTTTTAAGCGCGAACGCCGTGCGTTTTTACGGCTTTATGCTTATAGTTCCGATTATTTTTTTGTTCCGATTTTCTGGTCGGTGAGAGACTCGAACTCGCGACTTCCACCACGTCAAGGTGGCACTCTACCAACTGAGTTAACCGACCACTTTGCGACTACTTGCCAAGCATATCATTTTTTGTAAAAAATATCAAGGGTGTGAATTGCAGAAGTTATAAACAAAGGCACGTCTAGGCGTAAGCGTGCCTTTGCTTGACGCTTACACTTCCACTCAACTAAAGGCGCAAATATTAAAATTTTTTGGAAAGGGGGTTTGGGGGAAAACCTTTTGTTTACACATTTCTTTCGCTTCGCATTAGGAAATATGTTTACAAAAGGTTTTCCCCCAGGGTCTTAAATCTTTTGAATTTAAATCTCTTGAATTTAAATCTTTTGACTTTTCAGAATTACTGCCCCGCTAATCGCTTGTAAGCGGCCCTGCGGCGGTTTGCGTCTTTTTCGCAGGCCTCGAATAACTCAGCGGCTATTTCTGGGAATTGACGTTTTAGAACGGCGTAGCGTGCTTCGCCACTAATGAAATCTTGGAAGCTTTCGGTTGGTTCTTTTGAATCCATTGTGAAAGGATTTTTGCCTTCTTTTGCTAGAAGTGGGTTGTAACGATATAGATGCCAGTAACCAGCTGCAACGGCGCGTTTCATTTGTAATTGGAAGTTTGGCGGGCCACCAGGTACGCCGTGATTTATGCAGGTTGCGTAGGCAATTACAATTGAAGGCCCTGGGTATGCTTCGGCTTCCTTGATTGCCTTTAGGGTTTGGGCGTAGTCTGCACCCATTGCGATTTGTGCAACGTATACATTTCCGTAGGAAATTGCCATTTGCCCTAAATCTTTTTTACCCATTTTCTTGCCGCTTGCAGCGAATTTCGCAACAGCCGCGTATGGCGAAGCCTTTGACGATTGCCCACCTGTGTTGGAATACACTTCGGTGTCCATAACAAGTAGGTTAATATCTTCGCCAGATGCAATAACATGGTCAAGACCACCGTAGCCTATATCATAAGCCCAGCCATCACCGCCGAACGCCCATACAGATTTTTTCACTAACATGTCGTCTGCGTCTTCGATATATTTGTACATAGCGTCCCATTGGCAGCCGCAACTTCCGCATCTGGCAATTGCGTCTTTGTTGGCTTGGCGCAAACGCTCTGATGCGACTTTGGATTTTTCGCCATCATTGAAGGCATCAATCCATTCCTGTCCTGCTTCTTGAAGCTCAATCAACCAATCGGGGGCATCTTCTAACATGTCGGATTCGTCGTATTGTGGCACAATTTTTGTTACTACGTCCAAAAGTTTTTTGCGGCGTTGCTTTACCGCTAGGTGCAAGCCCATGGTAAACTCGGCAGTGTCCTCGAAAAGAGAGTTAGCCCACGCAGGGCCTTTGCCCTGTGCATTGGTAGTGTACGGCGTAGAAGGCGCAGAGCCGCCCCAAATTGACGAACACCCAGTAGCATTACCAATATATAAGCGGTCGCCGAAAAGTTGCGTAATCAGCTTGGGATAAGGAGTTTCGCCGCAACCCGCGCACGCGCCAGAAAACTCCAGAAGCGGCAATTCAAATTGGCTATTCTTAACGGAAGCATACTTGTCAAATGGGTTCTCCTTATGCGGAAGGGAAATCAAGTAATTCCAGTTTTGCGCCTCTTCCATTCGGCTTTCAATTGGTTCGAGAACCAAAGCCTTTTGCCCCTGTTTGCCTGGGCAAATTTGCGTACATACGCCGCAACCATAGCAGTCTAGCGGGGAAATTTGGATTCTATATTTGTAGCCCTTATCTTGAGCTTCTTTTCCGTTTGCGTCTAACACTGATAAATCTTTGCATTCGTCGGGGTTAAGCAAGAACGGACGAATGGTAGCATGTGGGCATGTATACGAACAGAAATTACATTGAATACAATTCTCATGCTTCCAGCGCGGAACATCAATAGCAACGCCGCGTTTTTCATATGCGGAAGTTCCTTGCGGGAATGTGCCGTCTTCGCGTCCTTTGAAGGCGGAAACGGGTAGTAATTCTCCGCGCAGGGCATTGATTTCCCTATGAACTTCGCGAATAAACTTGGGCAACTTGTCCAGCCCTTCAACAATGGTATCGGGAGCATTAGCCCATTCCGCAGGAATTTGCACCTCACGGAACGACTTCACACCCGCGTCAATAGCGGCGTAGTTCATGTCAACAACTTTTTGGTCTTTGCGCCCGCCGTATGTGTCGTCAACAGCTTTTTTCATGTAGCTGATTGCATCTTCGATTGGAATGATATTTGTAATCTTGAAAAATGCCGCCTGCAAAATCGTATTAATATGCCGACCAAGCCCGATTTCCTTAGCAAGTTCCACGGCGTTTACTACATAGAATTTTATGTTTTTCTTGGCAAGTTCCCGCTTCATTTGGGCTGGGAGTTTTTTGTCTAGTTCTTCGTCACTCCATAAGCAGCTTAGTAGGAAAGTTCCGTTTGGCTTGAGGTCTTTCACCATGTCGTATTTGTCCACGTAAGAAGGGTTATGACAGGCTACAAAGTCTGCCATTTTCACCAAGTAAGTTGAACGAATCGGCTTCTTGCCAAAACGCAAATGACTTTGCGTTACGCCGCCCGATTTTTTAGAATCGTATGAGAAATACGCTTGCGCGTAGTTATCTGTATGCTCGCCTATAATTTTGATGGAGTTTTCGTTCGCGCCGACAGTTCCGTCTGCGCCAATGCCCCAGAATTTCGCGCTGTAAGTGCCTTCGGGAACGGTGTCAAGGTATTCGCCTACGGTTATGGACGTATTGGAAACATCATCGTTTATGCCCACTGTGAAATGATTTTTCGGCGTTGCTTGTTTCAAATTCTCGTAAACAGCCGCAATTTGCGCGGGGTGAACGTCCTTTGAACCAAGACCATAACGCCCGCCTACTATGGTGGGCATTTCGCCGCCGCTTGACGAAGAAGACGAAGAAGACAGCTTTTCAAAAAACGCGGTGCAAACATCTTGATACAATGGCTCGCCAAGGCTACCAGGTTCTTTTGTGCGGTCAAGAACCGCGATTTTTTTAACAGAATCGGGAATCGCACTCAAGAAATGCTTCGCAGAAAACGGGCGATATAAATGCACTGTCACCAGCCCTACTTTCTCGCCTTGGGCATTTAGATAATCAATAGTTTCCGCGATACATTCGCATGACGAACCCATTGCGATAATCACGCGGTCGGCATCTGGTGCGCCGTAGTAATTAAACAGCTTATAATCGCGCCCAGTGATTTTGTTGATTTCGTTCATGTACTTCTCAACAACTTCTGGGATTGCTTCGTAAAACGGATTATTAGCTTCACGCGCTTGGAAGAATATATCGGGATTTTGCGCCGTTCCGCGAAGTACTGGGTGTTCTGGGTTAAGCGCGTTTTTGCGGAACTCCGCGATTGCTTCTTTGTCAATTAATTTTTCAAAATCAGCATAGTCAATCACTTCTATTTTCTGTGCTTCGTGCGAAGTGCGGAATCCATCAAAGAAGTGAATAAACGGCACACGTCCTTTAATTGCCGCAAGATGCGCCACCGCGCCAAGGTGCATAACTTCCTGCACCCCCGAAGACGCAAGCATAGCAAAACCAGTTTGCCGCACCGCCATAACATCGGAGTGGTCGCCAAAAATGCTTAACGCATGGCTTGCAAGCGCACGCGCACTAACATGCAACACGCCCGGCAGAAGTTCTCCCGCCATTTTAAACATGCTGGGAATCATCAGCAGAAGCCCTTGGCTTGCGGTATAAGAAGTAGTAAGCGCGCCCGCCTGCAAAGAACCATGCATTGTAGCAGAAGCTCCGCCTTCAGATTGCATCTCCACAACCGAAACTTCCTGCCCAAACAAATTTTTCTTACCTGTAGCCGCCCAAATATCAACAAACTCCGCCATATCCGATGACGGGGTGATTGGATATATTCCCGCCACCTCGGTAAATGCATACGAAACATACGCCGCCGCTTCGTTACCTTTCATTACTTTCATGTTCATAGTGTTACTCCCTTCGCAGTAGACCTCTGCATTTCCTAAGAGGTCATCTATCATCTGTCAAATTATAGATTGGTTATTAGCATATTGCAAATTAATTATACAAAAGGGCAGACACGATCACGCATCGGCAAAAATCGTGTGTTATACTTTGTAAGAGGTGATGCGCTATTCACGCGTGGGAATCAATCCAAAAAACTGTGGATTTTATTGAGGAGCATCTTGGCGGAGAGATGCCGATTGAAGAGTTAGCAGATATTGCCGCTTTGTCATTATTTTATTTTCAGCGATTGTTTGCACGGCTCGTGAAAAAGCCAGTGAGAGAGTATATTAAACTACGGCGACTAGCTTATGCTGTGGCGAGTCTTGAAAATGGAGATAATCATATTGTTGATATTGCCGTCAAATATGGCTTTGGTGGTCGTGAAACATTTTCAAGGGCATTTAAGGAAACATACGGGCTATCACCATCAGAATACAGGAATAACCCTGTTGCGTTAAACCATTTCGACAAGCCTAATTTGCTATTGAACTATGTAATGATAGATGAGAATGTACCCTTGATAACCGAAGGCATTGTGTTGGAGTATAGCCGCAAAACCCTTGATGAACCTGTCCATTTCCTTGGTATTGAAGATTTATGGCAATTCAAATCAGGGAAAATGCTTGGGGAAAGAACAGGTGTTTCTGAACCCGCCGCTATTTGGGGCAAGTTTTACGATGTGCTTAAAGATATTCCGTCTTGTGGTCGGCTGGTTGGGGTGTCGTATCACGGAGGTGCGCCAGAAGGTTATTCTACCTATTTTGTTGGTGCAGAAGTTGACCATAACGTAGCTAATTCTGACTTTACAAGATGGGTGCTACCGCCAAGGGAATATATCGTGTGCCAATACGAAGCTGAAAATTTTGACCAACTCGTGGCTTCTCTTGGCAAAATGATGAAGTTCACAAGATATTGGCTAAAAGAGCATGGATTGCAGGCAGATGGATTTTTCCCCGAAATATATTACAACAGTCCATCTAAAACAAGTTTTGCCTATATGGAAATGTGGATTCCGTTCAAAGAACGTGAAGATAATAAATCGGAGGTTTTATAATGGACAAGTATGCAAAAGGAATGTCAATTCTTGAAGGAAAATTTGGGAATTACACCGTAAAGGGGGAAGACATATGACAGGCATGTTAAGAGAGATGAAAAAGAAGAAAAGCGGTATTTCTGTAGATGTTATGTCTATATTTGAAGGAATTGCACAAAGATATAATGGGGGCGACCTTGCAGGGCTTAATTGTTTTCAGCCAGAGTGGGATGACGAATTTTGCCAAGCCATGAGCAATCATCTGACAAAAGAACAGAGATTTAAGCTGTATGAAACACAAGGGGGATGTAACGGTACAGGAGCAGACAAAGAGCGCAGAGCATTTGCCACTGAACATGCTCACCTTGCACTTGACGAAAGAATGGCTCTGTTTTCAGATGCTTTTGGAAGATGCAAGCCTGTGCTTAATGACGATAACACGCTAACACTTGCTTTCAAATGTTCGCACGGATACTACAAACGTGCCAGCGAAGGCAAATATACAAGTCCGCCGCCAAATGTGGAGGGTTATTTTGAACGCTGTGCAGGCGGTAGATTGTATGAACTTCAAAAGGCATTGGGGATAGGGTTAAAAATAAAGTCTGTAGATGTAACTCCGCTGACTGAAAATGTTAATAATCCTGTGGTGTTTACGTTTGAAATTTTAGATAAGTAACGCGGCCACTAATACGCGCCCCACAAAATATTAATTCCAATAAGAATAAGAATCACGCCACCAATAATGGTGGCTTTGTTTTTGAGTTTTTCGCCAAAGAGGTTGCCAATGCGCACGCCAATAGCGGAAAGCACGAGTGTGATTATCCCAATAAGCGATACCGCAGGAATAAGATTTACATACAAAAACGCAAACGAAACACCCACCGCCATAGCATCTATGCTGGTGGCTAGGGAAAGTGGAATCATCTGTCGGGGATGCATGGTGATTTCTTTTGGTTGGTTTGGACAAACGCGGTCGGCGCAACGGTTTGGGGGTTCTGGGCATTTTCTGTCAAGACATGTTTCTTTTTTAAAGCTACCCCAAATCATTTTTCCGCCTAGGAAAAGCAACAGCCCAAACGAAATCCAATGGCTAAACGCATTAACATGCTCTGCAAAATGCCTGGCCGCAAAATATCCAGCAAGCGGCATTCCCGCTTGAAATACTCCAAAGTACAATCCAACAATCAACGCCCGCCGATAACTTGTCCGTGCCATAGTAAGCCCAATGCTAACCGCCACAGCAAAAGCGTCCATAGCAAGCCCAACCGCCAAAATAACCAGTTCAATATAACCCAAAATAAAACATCTCCTCAATTCTCAAACTAAAGCCACAATTATTATATCATAATGCCCGTGCAAACATTACGAATACACTTGCCGATTACTTCCTTTTTTGCTAAAGTCTAAGTATGAGCGAATTTGAGAAAACACCGTATGAAACAAATCCAGTGGAAAGCCCTGCGGAGGCAGTAAAAGCGTTTGTGGAGGCTTATGATGTGTTGCAAACGATTTTGACGGAGTTTGACAGCGAAGAGGGAGAGTTGTCTGTATTCGCGGATTCGTTGCGAGCGGCTATGTACCGACCAGTATCGCCAGACGGTGGTAGCCGCCCATCAATAAGCCTGTACGAAATTGGAGTAGTATACTTTCCAGAAGGCGCAGGACGTTACGACATAAGCACCAGAAAACTAAGCACAGCACTACGCCAACGAGAAAACGACGTGCGCGCCTTATTCGTACAAGAAGATGGAATCCTACCAAACTTATGCGAAATACTTCCCGCATTCCTAGAAGAAGAACGCGACGAATACGTATACGCGGCAGCAATGCGTTTCCTAAACGAGTGCCGCCGATTAATTGCTATGTGGGAGTAATTAAAATAAACTATAAGATAGCGAGTTGATAGCCTTGGTGCCTTCCCGAATTGCGAATATTTTATTAAATGCCCTAAAAGGTGGTGTTGTGCCACGAGTGGGGCTTGAGTATGTAACAGTCGGACGGGCATTGGAGATTTCGGCTATTTTGCATGATATAGATATGGTTGCAGACGGCGGAGCGTCGTTCCGCTTTATCGTGGGAAAATACGGAAGCGGTAAGAGTTTTCTTTTGCAAACAATCCGAAACTACGCCACCGCAAAAGGTTTTGCCGTAGTGGACGCAGACCTTTCGCCAGAACGCCGATTTGCAGGAACAAAAGGGCAAGGGCTTGCGACATACAAAGAATTAATGCAGAATCTTTCCACAAAATCCAAGCCCGACGGCGGAGCATTACCGCTGGTGTTAGAACGCTGGATTTCGGGAATAAAAACGCAAGTAGCCGCAGAAGGTGGCAACGACGAAGCAGTAGAAGCAAGAATCTACACACTAGCGAATCAGTTAGAGGGCATGGTGAATGGCTTTGAATTTGCAAAGGCAGTAATAACGTACTGGCGCGCCTATCGCGAAGATGATGCGATATTAAAAAGCAATGTACTAAGATGGTTCAGAGGCGAGTACAACACACGTCGCGACGCAAAAACCGACCTCGACATAAACTTTATAGTAACCGACGAAAACTGGTACGATTTTTTGAAAATTATCGCGGCGTTCCTAGTTGGAGCGGGGTACAAAGGGCTTCTTGTTGTTGTTGACGAACTCGTTAATATTTTTAAAATTCCCAACTCCATTACCCGCGCAAATAACTACGAGAAAATTTTGACCATATATAATGATGTTCTGCAAGGCAAGGCCAAGCATATTGGTTTTCTAATGGGCGGCACGCCCCAGTGCATGGAAGACAAATATCGCGGCGTTTTCAGTTACGAAGCCCTGCGCTCCAGACTAGCGGAGGGGCATTTTGCGACCTCCGACATCAAAGACCTTACCGCGCCAATCATTCGCCTAACCATGCTGACGCAGGAAGAAATGTACGTTCTTATAGAAAAACTTCGCGACCTTCACGCAAATTTGTACAACTACGCGCCAATCCTAACCCACGAAGATTTACTATACTTCCTAACAGTGGAATACAATCGCGTAGGCGCGAACACACACATTACCCCACGCGAAATAATCCGCGATTTTATCGAACTCACAAATATTCTGCATCAAAACCCACATAAATCTGTAAGCGACATACTAGGTAGCAACAGCTTTGAACTAGCAAAAGGTGGCCTATCCGACGAGGACATTCACAGCGATTTTATTGAGTTTGAAGTGTAGTGATTAAAATGGTATTATTGGTGTATAAGGAAATGTCTGAATGATAGGAGCAGATACATGAAAATTATCTCTACTCTACAAGAATTAAATTTACCCCCAAAACACCAACGGTTTATTTCTGAGTTTCTGCGCCAAGCAAAAGAAATCAAAACATTTGATAAAATTGATGCGTTTATCCTTTTTGGCAGTTGTGCGCGTGGTGATGCACATGATAAAAGTGATGTAGATATTCTAGCCATAGGAAACGGTATCGGTGATGAAACTCTCTTTGACCTATACGACTGTGAATGGTATCCTGAATTTGAAAGCAAAGAAAACTTCGTGAATAGTGATGTTTTTGTTGATGATTCAAGCTATTTTGAAAAGCAAAAAGAAGTCGCAGGTAGTTTTCAGTGGCGCGTTGCCAGAGATGGAGTGAACCTTAATGGATTATTACAAACTGTCTAAAGAGCCATTAAAAGCCGCCATTTCAAATAAGGAACATGGTTTGTACCGTATGTCGGTAAGTATGTCCACTTTGGCGATTGACCTTTTATTAAAATCCGTCCTATATCGAATAGAACCCACACACGATTTGATGATGGGACATAATCATGCAGGTATTGTGACTTTTATTGAAAATATCTACTCAAAAAAAGACGATGTTAGACAAACGGCAAAGTTGAGCCGAAAATATTTTAAAGATTCCAGATATTCTCGTTCGGAAAACCTTTCAGTTTTTACAGAAGAACTGGCGGATAAGTTCATAAGCTATACGAAACTAATAAAGGATTATGTAGATATTGATTGTCAAGCCACACTCAACGATTTGCAAAAGAAATTCACAAAAAAACAATAAAGCGATTTCGTTTGAAACGCCTAAAGGAGCTTTTGTATGTTTTGTAAAATATGCGGTGCGTTTATAAATGATAAGGTACAGTATTGTGGAGGTTGCGGAACTCTAGTTTCTGATGCTACTGGCGCGGGTGTGTTGCCTCATGTGGCGGCACCGCAACAGCCCTCCATGCTGGCGGCAAAACCGCCGTCAATATCAGAATTAAATTCGCAATCTTTGGAGCAGTCTTCGGAGCAGCTGCCTGTGGAACGGGCTTCGTCGCAGCATGGGCAGAATTTCCAGAATCATCAAAATTTGCAATACCCAAATTATCCGCAGACGCAAGCGCAAGCACCTACTGGAATGTACCCACCACCTCCCCCGCCGAATCCAATTTCGCCAATGTTGCAGGTTGCGCCGTCTCCTGATGTTGATGCACAACTTAATTCGGGGTATTCTGCCGCGTCTGATTCTGGTTACGTGCCTGTTGGAAACGATTACAACCCCTTCGCCGCATTTGATGCGCCTGCCGAAACTTTTGTGGATAGAGTTTTCAGCATTACGAATAGCTCGCTGTTTTTCATAGCGGTGTTGTTGTTTACTATTAGTGGCTCGATTTTGGTTTTGATGAATTTTGGTATTGCTTCACTTCTCACGCTTGAACCTGTTATTATGATTTTGGCAATGGTTGGCTTCTGGATGATTTTTTCCGCTTCAAAAGACCCACGCAATCCCAAGAGGGTTTTGTCGGCCCTTACGGTTTTTAAGGTTGCCATTATTATGGGGCTTGTTATTTTCTGCATAGCAATGGGCATAATCTTGCTGGCATTGCTGATTCTTACAGTGGTTGGGTTTGTCACTGAACCCATTATAGGGATTATTTCTATTTTGGGGATTTTGTTTTTAGTGATGCTGATTGTTATTATGATTTTGTTTTATTACATGGCAGTTCTTAATATTATTGGGGGGATTCGGCGTAATATCGAACATAACGCGTTTAAGCCGATTCGTGGCGTTTTGCCGTTTACTATTATTTCGGCGATTGGTATTTTCTTTGAGTTAATTGGCGCGATTTTAATGCTTATTTTTGCGGGGTTATTCAGCACCATGATGGGTGATTTATTCATGATGGGCGACCTCGCAGGATATGTTGACCCACACATGTTTGATACAAGTATGATGGGAATTTTTTCGGGCATATTTGCTGTTACCGCGATTATAGGCGGCGTAATGAGTATCGCACAAATTTGTTTCCTAGTTCTGCTTAACAAATTAAACAGCGGATTGAAAGGTCGTGCATGATGGTAGCTCCAGTAACCGCGCTTAATGTGCAGGAGTGGGCAACCTTATGTGATGCCCTATGGCCCGACGAAGATAGCACCATTCGTAGTTGGATAGAAGACTGGCAAATAGGCGACTTTCCGCACGAATTTCTATATTATCACAACAACGAAGCTATAGCGTTCATAAGCCTTGACATACGAAGCGAATACGTTGAAGGCACAAAAGGATTCCCTGTAGGTTATGTAGAAGGCATTTATGTAAAACCAGATTTCCGCAAACATGGTATTGCGCGTAAGTTGATTGAGTTTGCAAAATCATGGACATTATCACAAAACTGCGAAGAACTAGCTTCCGACTGCGAACTAGACAACGAAGAAAGTTTGCTTTTCCACAAGAAGGTAGGCTTCGCGGAAGCCAACAGGATAATATGTTTCGCAATGGATTTATCACCTACGTGATTGTAAGTAAGATTACAACGCTTAATTAATGGAGTGAGACAAAATGGATTATCTAAAACAGTATGAAGAAATTAAAGCGAAAAACCTAAAAATTGACGCAACCCGCGGAAAACCAAACACCCAACAAGTTGCCTTATGCAACGATATGTTAAACGCCCCTCTAAAATCATTCCAAGCAGAGGACGGCACAGACGTGCGTAATTACGGCGGCAATGACGGAATCCCCGAAATAAAACGTCTATTCGCAGACCTTCTGGGCGTTGACACGAAAGAAGTTATAGTCGGCGGAAACTCCAGCCTAAATATGATGTTCGACTGTGTTGCAACAATGGTGCTTGCGGGACAATGGACGGCACAGCCGCTTTCCGCCGACAAGACACGTCACGAAGCGCGAGACGTAAAATTCATTTGTCCTGCCCCAGGCTACGACCGTCATTTTGCCATTTGCGAATACTTTGGCATAAAAATGCTAACCGTTCCAATGACACCAACTGGCCCAGACATGAACGAAGTAGAAAAACTAGCCCAAGACCCCGATGTTGTGGGTATGTGGTGTGTTCCTGTGTTCTCTAATCCGCAAGGCTATATTTATAGCGACGATACCATTCGCCGCTTAGCGTCCATGCAAACCGCGCACCCGCATTTTAGAATCCTCTGGGACGATGCATACACAATCCATCACTTCACAGGCGAACGCCCAACCCCTCTGAATATTTTGACAGAATCCCGCAAAGCGGGCAATGAATCTCGCCCAATTATGTTTACATCTTTCTCAAAAATAAGCATTGCTGGCGCAGGAATAGTTTGCCTTGCCGCCGCTGGTGATGCCCTAGCCACTCTGCGCAAACGCTTTTCCGCACAAACAATAGGCCCAGACAAAACGAACCAATTACGCCACGCGCAGTACTTCAAAACTGTAGCAGATATTCAAGCCCATATGCAAAAACACGCCGCAATCCTACACCCCAAATTTGAATTAGCAATTTCCACTTTTGCAAAAAAACTACCACCACCAGCCACTTTCACAACACCCAATGGCGGCTACTTCATTTCTGTGGAAATTCCAAACCAAGCAAAACGCGTGCGCCAACTTTGCAAAGACGCTGGCGTTCTAATAACCGAAGCTGGCGCAACCTTCCCCTACAACACAGACCCCAACAACTCAAACCTACGCTTCGCACCGTCATTCCTTTCCATGGAAGACCTTGAAATAGCTGTGGAAGTCTTCTGTCTAGCCGTGCAAATTGCAGTAAATGAAGTGGGTGCATAGCATGTTTTAGCATAACAAAATAGACCTGTCTGATTATCTTGCAACAATATTGCAGGGTAGTCAGACAGGTCTTTATAGTTTTAACGACAGTAATGCTTTCATCAGTCTATTGCTGTCACCCTAGCATCATAGATTGCTACATAATCCAACTTGTCTGTACAAGCACTTCGATTAGATTTAGGTCGGCATCGAATCCTCAGCGCGCAAATACTTGTACATACAATGCATCAAACATAACGTACCACGCACGGTATCTTTCGAGGTTTGCAAATACAGCCATTTCGCCAATAACCGTAAGATGAAGGATGTCTTTCTGGACAAGGTCGCACGGATGTTTGTGGCGAAAATCACATCTCAAAATCGACTCTTCCTAACGTCCAGCTATCCATTCCCCGAGGTCTTTGTATTATTACGGTTACTGGTAATACAATAAGTACTAGCGATAAAGCAATTGTGCCTATTATATTTACTGTTTTTATTTCCAATCACCTATTAACGTCAAATTTTGAAGGAAAAATTTGTCTAAGATGTTAGAACCCAGCCGCAAAATGTGAAAATGTCAATGGGCGATTCTGTTGACATATGAAACTGTCACTAGAATCGCCCCCTTGACACTTTATTAAGGAGTTTTACGGTGTCCAGTCTTTCCACACCCTAGATTACCATCACCCCCCCATAAATCATTACTCTTGTAGGGGCAATAAAGAATAACCTGTACCAAGCGCGGTAATCATCCATGCGAACGAATATTGCTTTTCCCCAATAACGCGACTTCCTGTATACGAACACGCAGGCCATTCGAGACGTTCTTCGCATAGGGTTTGTAATCATGGGTACAACAGTTATAAGCAACATTGCTATCATTAAGAATATCGCAATCCAAGTGCGTATTCTTAGTTTCTTCAATCCATTCTTAAAAAACAGAATGAAATTTAGCATTTATAGCCATCTCGCTATTCGCGGCGGTAAAAATACCGAATTATATCAGTATCGAAAGTGAAGATTATATCCGCATTGGGAAGTTCGTGGCGTTCATCATATAAATCAGTCCCCCTAGTCATACGAAACTCTCTCATGCCATTTACGGTATCATCAAAAACCTCCCTTGAGATATTGAAGTATTGAACGAAAAGCATTAGTAGCATGTCGTGGTAGCCAGTTGGCAAATTATCAAACCAAGAACCATCGTAGTCTCTTACTAGGCTCATAAACTCTCCAGGTATTGCATAGAAAGCATGTCTAAACTGCATTGGTGACGATAAATCAATCAAGCTACTAAAATAACTATCTGGCAACAGATTAATAGACCCTGGAATATGCGAAGGTAAATGCTCTGGCCAATTGACACTGGTAACAGGCCAAGTATCTGGGGGTGGGTTGGGTAAAGCCACTGTCCCAGTTCGGATAGATACAATGTAATTTGCACTGTCCCATGTGACCCAGATAGGCATTATCTCAAAAGCTTCCATTGATACCATTACCCTGCCATTAACAAGCTGTGCTGGAATCGGCATTAGATAATCGTGAATGCCAAAGGGTATAACATTACTTCCAATCGTAACTGGAAAATAAGCAAATCTCCCAGTAGCATTAGCGCGGTTAATTGGTGATGATTCCCATTCAACTTCAGAACCTAACGCTTCTGCAACTGCACGAAATGGCAATAACACGTTGTCACCAACAAGTATTGGCGGCTGGTCTCCTTCTGGAATATAAATAAATTCACCATCAACTTGTACGCGCAGTGTTTGTGCGTATGTGGGAAATGCGGGAAATGCAAACAAAGTCACAATAACGGATACTATCGCAATAGACATGAGTTTAATCAAATTTTTTTTCATCTCCAATCCTCCTATCATCATCTTAAACATATGCATGTGTGTTGGGGAAAAATCGACCAAAACTGTGGAGAACAGAACTCTTCATTGACTACATGTCGAGCATCATAAACTCTTATAAAGTTACCATGTTCATCTATAGGTCTCCCTAATATAGGTCTCCCAGCCGCAAATGGAGTGTCAGCTTCTACACGTATACGATTACCATAACTGTCTAAAAGAATAAAAAATGGATTGTTATTTCCATTCCTCCTCCCTTGGGTGTGGTCACTCCAATAGTAGCGGTCTAGGGGATTGATGGGGGCATGGTCTGGGGGTCGTCTAATTTCAAAATGCAAATGTCCCACACCATCAGTATTGCCAGTGTTTCCAGAAAACGCAATCAGTTCGCCAGCAATAACATTGTCGCCAAGAAATACCATATAACTGCCACGAGCCAGATGCAGATAACGAGTCCTGTAATTATTTCCATGTTCGATACCTAGGGTTTCTCCAGCCCTAGCATAAAAAGCACTTTCTATTACTTCCCCAGCCATCATTGCATGAACAGGTGTTCCAAGTGGTGCGGAGATGTCTGTGCCTTCATGAAGAGAGCCAGAGCGTATTCCAAAAACAGACCTCGCAACAAAATGACGTGCAGGTATCGGCCATGTGATAAACACTTCTTCCACAGTTATCTCAAAATCTTGAGTTGCCGCACCAGCAACGGACACAACTACATCTTGACCGTTGCTTAAAACATGCCTAACTTGTGTGCTAGTTGGCTGACCTGGCGGTCGTTCTGGCGTGAAAAACAAGGGTGTAAACTCTGGCGTGGCTCCAAGGTATACAGAGTAAACCAGTGCAGCGCAGTTGTTAGTGATAGTAAAAGAATAGAAACCCGTAGTTGGAGCAATGAATCTAAACGTAAAATTGCCATATTCATTTGTTGTGCGTCGATAAGTTCTACCAACAGTAGGAACAAAGAGTCTTCCTTCTATTGTGGTGGTTCGCAGTTCAAAGCTAGGTATATATGGGTTTATTCTATCCATTAATGGTATATCTGTAGAGGGCGTAACCGCACGAGACAACATTTTTGCTGCTTCTGCCCGTGTAATATTTTCTTGGGGACGCAGGCGGTTATTACTTCCTCCAGATATAATGCCATGTTGGAGCAAAACTATTAATGCATTAATTTCAGCCCCATAAACGAGCATCCCTTCCCCCCTTACTACATCTGGAAACATCAAGAGGTTGACACTGGTATCACGCTCCCCATCTTGCACTCGATTCCAAGCCGTGATATGCCCTTGAGATAAAAAACGGTATGTGATGATAAATGCCACTTCACGGGTAAGTGGGTCATTCCTTCCAACACCCTCTGGCAAAATATTGTTACCTCTGGCAAATTGGTAGTAATTTTCTGCTCTAACAGACCATGTACCTCCTGGTAGATATATTCCAGCCAAGCGAATAATCATTCCCAGAAAATACACAACAGTGGTTTCGTCGCTTGGTCTAAAAGTTCCGTCAGCGAAACCTGTTAGCGCGCTATATCTTGCCAAATGGTGAATATGGTGATATGCAGAATGAGTACGCGGCACATCTAAGAATATTGAACTTCCTGCAACAGGCTCAAAGGACATTTCAGAAAATAGCGGACGTGTATCTATTACCTCGGCTAATTCGATAAAGGAAACATGCTCTGGCTCAAGATAGAAAGGGTATGTCTCTTCAAATAGGGCGTGTTGCCACTACGCGAATGGCACGATTTTTGCGGCAATTTTTCGTCAATCAAGGAGGGTTTCGCGCCGCGTCCTAGAAGGACGCAAGTGAAATCCCGACGCAGAGTGGCGGAAAAT